>DASTFK010000247.1:0-2852 GCA_035719945.1 Nitrospira sp. | reverse complement strand
AACCCTCCACGCCCCTCCCCTCTTCCTGTTAAAGAGATATCGGCCTTGACGATCGTCAAAGCGGTCAGGCATATCAGCGAAACGATCACTTCATCACATTGCACGTAGGAGCACGGGTATGGAGCGCATTGGGTTTGTCGGAGTTGGGCGCATGGGAGCCAATATGGCTCGCCGGCTTCATGATCAGGGTCATCGCATTCCCGCAGTCCAGGATCGCGATCCTCCAGTCGCGCAAGCACTTGCGCATGAACTCGGCTGCGAGGCGGCAGCGACGCCCGCGCGCGTGGCTGAGGTGTCGCAAGTGATCGTCACGGTAGTGTCGGATGACACGGCGATGCGTGCGATCTATGCCGAGGAGACCCCGTCGAGCCTGTTGGCCTTTGCAAAAGACCGGTTGTTCATCAATTGCGCCACCATCACGCCGTCAGTGCATGTCGAGATCGAAGAAGCTGTTGAACGGCAAGGTGGCGCATGCCTCGAAGCCTGCATGGCCAGCAGCATCACTCAGGCGCGCCAAGGCACGCTCTATTTGATGTGTGGAGGAAAAGCGGCCGCATTCGATCGCGCCAAACCGCTTCTCGAGGCGCTCGGGTCAACGATCCGGTACATTGGCGGCGCCGGCGAAGCCGCCAAAGTCAAGGCACTGGTCAACATGGTGATGAATTGCAACACAGCGGCCTTGGCGGAGGGCTTGGGCCTTGGAGCTGCGCTCGGCTTGGACCTTGCTGTCCTGCGTGAAGTGTTCGGTCAAACCGGCGCTGCGTCGCGTGTATTGGAAACAGACGGCGAGGACATGCAGGCTCGTGCCCACGAATGCTATTTCTCAGCGGCCCATGCTGCGAAGGATTCAGGCATTGCTCTCGGCCTGGCTAGGTCCACAGGATTGAAGTTGCCCCTGGCGCAAGCCACCTACGAACAATATCAACGGCTCGTCGCCTTGGGCCGTGGTGATCTCGACAAATCCGGCATTGCCGAGCTGACCTTCAAAGGTCGTCAGGAGTGATTGAACAGCGTCAGTAGGCCGTCCATGGCGGTCAGGGAAGAATCCCGATGATTCTGACTGGTCCGCCTGTTCCCCCTTTGATCTTGATGGGCAATGCCATCAAGATGGCACCCTTGGGCGGGATCTTTTCCAGGTTGGCAACGTTTTCGAGTCCGTAGCAGTTGGCTCCGTTGATGATCTGGTGCACGATAAAGTCCTGAGAAGGACCGTAATCAATGCTTGGTGTATCAATGCCGATACCGTCAATGTGGCGCTCCTTGACGAGAAATTCCGCCGCTTCTCTTGAGAAGCCGGGAAAATGCAGCGTCTTCGGATCCGACGGCGTTTCACTTCCGAGGTAACGCGATTTATCCGGCCACCCCTGCCCCCAGCCCGTCAGCATCAGGACTACCGCGCCTTGCGGAATCGGACCGTGCCGGCTCTCCCATTTCTCGAGATCCTGTCTGGACAACCGATAATCCCGATCTTCGCCAACTGCCGGCCGAACGTCGATGACCACAGCCGGAGCAATCAACTTCTGCAGAGGAATTTCATCGACTGACTGCCGTCCCTCTGCGAAATGAATCGGCGCATCAATGTGCGTGCCTCCATGTTCAGACATGGAAAACTCTGCGGACGCATACCAGTATCCCTGCGTGGTCTTGCCCCAAAAGGCCTTTTCCCAGGTAAAGGGCTTGTTGGAAGGCCAGAAGACCGTCCGTTCGTCGAGCGGGTACGTCAGATCCACAAGTTTGCTTTCATCAATCCCGGCCGAGGCCGGCGTGGGCGTCACCAATAACAGGAGGCTCAAGCATAGGATCGGCTGCAGCATATTCATCCTCCAGGAAGGTCGCATCTGGCTTTCATTTCCTTCTCTGTGTTATCTGACCACATGGGCCTGCCCACTGTCTTACTGCTGATTCCTCCGCTGACGCAACTGAACACTCCCTACCCCTCAACCGCCTATTTGACCGGGTTTCTTCGCTCCAAAGGCATCCGCTGCGAGCAGGCCGATCTCGGGATCGAGATGGTCCTACGCCTGTTCAGCCGGGAGGGACTGAACCAAGTCTTTGATGAACTTCAGTTGAGGAAAAGTTTGCTCCATCCGGAAGCGCACCGCATGTTGGCGAATCGGGCAGCGATTCTCGATCACATCGATCCCATTGTGGCCTACCTGCAGGGCAAAGCCCCGTCACTGACAAGCTCATTGGCGCGGCGCGGGTCTCTGCCCCAAGGACCACGATTTCGCACTCGGCAGCCGTTGCCTCGGAAGGCCTCGGCCGAGGACAAGGCCAAGCAGACGGCGACATTGTTTCTCGAAGACCTTGCCGATCTGGTTCAGGCGACGATTACGCCCCACTTTGCGCTGAGTCGTTACGCAGAACACATTGCACGATCCGCCTCGTCATTCGACGGGCTGCTGGCTGCGCTCGAGGAGACGCCGAGTCTGACCGATCAATTCATGCTCGACGCCTTACGGCAACACATTGACCGGGTCAAGCCCGGCCTCGTCGGCCTCTCGGTGCCCTTTCCAGGAAACGTTTACGGAGCCTTTCGCATCGCGAAATCGCTCAAAGAGCGACATCCCGGAATCGCCGTCGCTCTGGGAGGCGGATACGTCAATACGGAATTGCGGCGCGTGTCCGATCGGCGCGTCTTCGACTATGTCGTTTTCATTACGTTGGATGACGGCGAACGTCCCTTACTGTCCGTACTCGAGCATCTCGGCGGCCGGCGGCCGCTCGCAGCACTCTGCCGCACCTACTACCGCGATCACGATCGCGTGCAGTTTGCCAGCGATCCCAGCTTCCGCAATTTTTCCATGAGCGAGTTGGGATGTCCCACGGATCAGGGATTGGCGCTTGACCGC
>DASTFK010000246.1:0-2454 GCA_035719945.1 Nitrospira sp. | reverse complement strand
CGGCGGTCAAGTCGTTTGGGCTGGAATCGGCGGAACAGACCCGCGCACAACTCGCCGCTCAATGGACGCAGATCCGCAAACAGCACCAGCAGCATCAGGTCGCCAAGCGCGCCAAGCAGGATTTAGCTCAAGTGTGGGCCGCGCTGCCCGAAGAACGCGATTTTGCTCCGCTGGCCCTAGGGATCACTGAGGAAGCCAAGCGAAATCATGTCACGCTGCCGGCGCTCTCCTATAAAACCGAATCCACGCCGGTTGCCAATACGAGTAAGGGCCTGTTGCAGGGGACGATGAGCGGCCGCTACGAAGATCTCCGACACTTTTTGTACGACATCGAAACAGCCGATGAACTCGTCTACATTGAGGACGTGGATCTGGTGCAGTCGGCGACCCAACGTGATCACCTCACCTTCAACATTAAGATTGTCACGTATCTTCGTGGTGAAGCTGAGAAAACTGTCTCGCAATAATGGGTTTGATCGCTATGAACGGTTGAGATGCGATGAATGCCAGACGGAAAAAAGTTCTCGCCCTGGTCGCGCTCGTGTCGGTGTGGGTAGGTTTGTTGCTATGGCAGTGGGTCGCCTGGGACGGACCGGTTCGCCTGCCCTTGACGAATGTGTCGGGACCCGTGACGGCCTCTGCTAATGCGGGCATTATAGACAACCTCCATGTTCAACTGGACCTCCTTGCGGCCGCTCGCACTCAACGCGAAATGGTGTTTGCCACTCCGAGGAATATCTTCGCCCTGCCGTCCGCCGTCACGGTCAATGCTTCGAGACCGGTAGACGTGCCAGACGATGCACTGCGTCAACAAGCGGTCGCTACCGATCTGGCGCAGTTCCACTATCTGGGGTTTGTTCGGACAGGAGATGAGTGGCAGAAAAAGCAGGATATGGCCGTGTTGACGAAGAATGACGATTTGCACGTGGTGAAAGCAGGGGAGACCATCGAGAAACATGTCGTGGTGAAAACGATCACCCAGGAGAGTGTCACCTTATTCGATCGGGATTCGCAGCTCGAATATACGGTGCTCTTATCCGAGGAGCCGGAGACGCCAGCGCCCTGATTCCACACCCATGGTCTACTGGTTTCACAATGAACGAGGCGTCACCTATCTTTTCCTCATGTTCGCCATTGTGCTGATCGGCATCTCGACAACGGCCGCGGCAAAGCAATGGAAAGCCATGGTCCAGCGGGAGCTCGAAGCCGATCTCTTATCCAAAGGGATCGAAATTCAAAATGCATTGGCCCTCTACTCAGCCACTATGAAGGCGGGCCGAGTGACGCCTGCGGAAGTCTATCCTCAATCGCTGTCTGAGTTGACGCGCTTGCCCAAGCCCTTTCTGCGGAAGGCATATGCCGACCCGATGTCTCATGGCGACTGGGAATACGTCCGGAGCCCGACCGGAGGTATCATGGGTGTTCGAAGCAAGAGCCGCGGAACGCCCTTCAGGAAGCACGACTTTCCTCAAGGCGTCAGACATCTCGAGGGCCGCCCCTCCTATTATGACTGGATCTTTCAGCATCCCAATCCATCCACTGCAGGCTTGCTCCCGTTCGGCCCAGTCCCAACTCCTCCGGTGATGGCGCCCAATCCGTCATTTCAAATCCCGCAGCCGAGCGTTCCTCCTCCCACCTAGTATGTCGAACCGTCTCGGATGATCGGAAGAATACGTTGGGATTTCGGACGCAGACCTGATAGAGTCGTATCACTATGATCGATAAGGGAGTAAGCACATGCGCATTGTCATTACCGGCGGAGCCGGATTTCTAGGAAGCCATCTCTGCGATTCACTCATCCAAGCCGGACATACCGTCATTTGCATGGACAATCTGCTGACGGGCCGGATGGAAAACATTTCACATCTGTTGGGCAATGAACGGTTTACCTTCCTCAAATACAACGTCTGCGATTATCTCCATGTCGATGGTCCCCTGGCCGCGGTCATGCATTTTGCTTCGCCGGCGAGCCCACAGGACTATCTCGAGTTACCCATTGCCACACTCAAGGTCGGCGCGCTCGGCACGCACAAGGTGCTGGGATTAGCCCGTGCCAAGGGCGCTCGGTTTCTCCTAGCCAGCACGTCAGAAGTCTACGGCGATCCGTTGGTCAACCCACAACCGGAAGCCTATTGGGGCAACGTCAACCCCATCAGCCCGCGCGGCGTCTATGACGAGGCGAAACGGTTTGCCGAGGCCATGACTATGGCGTATCACCGTTATCACGGACTCGATACGAGGATCGTCCGCATCTTCAATACGTTCGGTCCGCGCATGCGGATAAATGACGGGCGGGTGGTGTCCAATTTCATCGTCCAGGCGCTGAAAGGGAAACCGTTGAGCGTGTTCGGCGAAGGCCAACAGACCCGGAGTTTCTGTTACGTCGACGACCTCGTTCGGGGCATCGTCGGTTTGCTGCTCATCGAGTCCGACAAGACGGTCGAGGAACGGAAG
>DASTFK010000245.1:0-6481 GCA_035719945.1 Nitrospira sp. | reverse complement strand
CTGCTTGATCCTGCTGCGCAGTGAATCACCATCCTGCAGCGGGATGACGGCGGCGACGCGGTCCGCACCGAGCACGCTGGCGAGCGTGTCGCCCGTGCGGACCGGGATGCCGCGCAGTTCCTGCTGATAACGCCGCTCGTCCTCGCCGCCCTCGCCGGTGTTGCTCTTGCCGCCAATCCGGTTCATCGCAATCGCAAGCGTCGAATGCGCTTCAGTCGAGATCGACCCCAGCGACATCGCTCCTGTCGAGAAGCGCTTGACGATGTCCTTCGCCGGCTCAACTTCGTCGAGCGCGATCGCCTTCTTCGGGTCCAGTTTGAACTCGAAAAGGCCGCGCAACGTCATGTGACGGCGACTCTGGTCGTTAATGAGCTGCGCGTATTCCTTGTAGGTCTGGTAGCTGTTCGCGCGGGTCGAGTGCTGCAGCTTCGCGATGGCGTCGGGCGTCCACATGTGCTCCTCGCCGCGCACGCGCCACTGGTACTCGCCGCCGGAGTCCAGCATTTCCGCCAGTACCGGGTCGTCGGAAAAGGCCGCCCGGTGAGCGCGCACGGCCTCTTCCATGATCTCGAAAAGGCCGACCCCGCCGATGTTGCTCGCGGTGCCGCGGAAGTACTTGTCGACCAATTCGCGATTAAGCCCGACGGCTTCGAAGATCTGCGCGCCGCAGTAGGACATGTAGGTGCTGATGCCCATCTTCGACATGACCTTGTTAAGCCCCTTGCCGATCGCCTTGATGTAGTTCTTGGGGGCCTTGTCGGCGTCGGCGACGTGCAGTGCGGACAGGCTCTCGAGCGCGAGGTATGGGTGGACCGCCTCTGCGCCGTAGCCGGCCAGCAATGCGAAGTGGTGCACCTCGCGCGCCGAGCCGGTCTCGACAACGAGGCCGGTCGATGTGCGCAGACCCTGCACGATCAGCTGCTGATGGATTGCGCTGGTCGCGAGCAGCGCGGGGATGGCGACCCGCTCGGCATCGAGCGAGCGGTCGGTGACGATCAGAATGTTGTATCCCGCCTTGACCGCATCGACAGCCTGGGCGCAGAGCGACGCCAACCGTGCTTCGACCCCTTCCTTGCCCCACGCCAGCGGATAGCAGACGTCGAGCTCGAACGAGCGGAACTTGTGCGAGGAGTAGGTCTCGATCGACCGGATCTTTGCCATGTCCTTGAAATCGAGCACCGGTTGGCTCACTTCGAGGCGCATCGGCGGATTGATGTTGTTGATGTCGAGCAGGTTCGGCTTGGGTCCGACGAAACTGACCAGCGACATCACCAGCTGTTCGCGGATCGGGTCGATCGGCGGATTCGTCACCTGCGCGAACAGCTGCTTGAAGTACTTGAACAGCAGTTGCGGACGATCGGACAGCACCGCGAGCGGCGTATCAGTCCCCATGGACGAGATCGCCTCTTCACCGGTCACGATCATCGGCGTGATGACCATCTTGAGTTCTTCGACCGTGTAACCGAACGCCTGTTGCCGTTGGCGGATCGTCGGATGGTCCGGCTGCGGAACGTTCAACGGTTCAGGCAGCTCATCGAGCGAGACACCGTACTGGGTCACCCAACTGCGATAGGGTTTGCGGCCGACAATATCGGCTTTGATCTCTTCATCGTCGATAATGCGGCCTTGGACGGTATCGACAAGGAACATGCGGCCAGGCTGGAGCCGGCCCTTCATGCGAATGTCTTTGGCATCGGCAGGCAATACACCGGCCTCGGACGCCAGCACCACCGTTCCGTCCGTCGTTACTTGATAGCGGCATGGACGGAGGCCGTTACGGTCTAACGTCGCACCGATCATTTTACCGTCGGTGAAACAGACGGCTGCCGGACCGTCCCAAGGCTCCATCATCGCGGCATGATATTGGTAGAAGCCTCGGCGGTCGAGGTCCATCTGTGGATTCGCCACCCAGGGCTCGGGTATCAACATCATCATTGCATGGGGCAGGGAGCGGCCGCCCAACAGCAGAAACTCGAGCGCGTTGTCCAGGCAGGCAGAATCGCTCTGATGCTCGTAGACGATCGGAAACAGCTTTTCCATGTCCTTGCCGAACAGCTCGGAGTGCAGTCGCCCCTGGCGGGCCTTCATCCAATTCACGTTGCCCTTCAATGTGTTGATCTCGCCGTTATGGCAGATGTGGCGATAGGGATGCGCGAGCGGCCAGGTCGGAAACGTATTGGTGCTGAAACGCGAATGCACGAGCGCAAGCGCGCTGGTCATGCTCGCGTCTTTCAGATCCTGATAGTAGGCCGCCATCTGATGCGGCAGCAGCAGGCCTTTGTAAACGATCGTGCTAGCGGAGAGGCTCGGGATGTAGAAGTGCTCACGGCCATCAATGGCCGATTCACGGATGGCTTTTTCGACCAGCTTGCGGATGACGTAGAGCTTCCGTTCGAATTGCGCTTCATTCAGCACGTCCCGCGCGACAAAAACCTGGCGCATGAAGGGCTCAGTTTTGCGGGCTTGGACGCCGATCGTGTCGCTTTTGACCGGCACGTCACGCCAGCCGAGCAAGCGTGTGCCTTCCTGCTCGACGATCTTGCCGAACAGCGTTTCACATTGCTGCCGCGCCGCCGCACTGGGGGGCAGAAACACCTGCCCTACGCCGTACTCGCCGGCTCCTGGCAGTTTGACGCCGGCATCACCGGCTGCACGCCGCAGGAATTCGTGAGGCACCTGAAGAAGAATTCCGGCGCCGTCCCCCGTGCAGGGATCGCAACCTTGGGCGCCGCGGTGCGCGAGATTTTCGAGGACTTGCAGACCTTGACGGACGATGTCGTGCGACTTTTGGCCTTTGATGTTGACGACAAAGCCGATGCCGCAGGAATCTTTCTCGTGTCGAGGGTCGTAGAGCCCTTGCTTCGGTGGAAGCCCTGGAAGTTCCATGTTACCTATCTCGTGAAAAAGGCAGGTCTTTTTCCTGCTGGGTAGAGGCCCTGTCGAGGGGACTCAGGGATGCGAAACCTCGTGACTCGTGAGGCATGATCCCATGTGAAATTCGTGCGTCAGATTAATGGAAGGGTGATTCTTCTGTCAAGCCGACCAATGCATGGATTTCGTTGCGATTCCCTTGACTTTGTTTCCTCCGCTGCCCTACCATCCGCCGCATGCCACAGGGTCCTGTCACCTCCACGATTCATACGATGGCGGACGTCTGGGACGCCTATCGGAATGAGCTTGAGGGGGTCGAAGACCGGATCCACAAGAATCTTACCTCTAGCGTCGCCCTCGTCAATACGGTTGCAGCGCACATCCTCAATAGCGGCGGCAAGCGCATCCGACCCCTCCGTCTCCTGCTGTCTGCGCGTCTCTGCGGCTACACCGGCCGTGAACATCACCAACTCGGGAGCCTGGTGGAATTCATCCATACCGCCACCCTCCTGCACGACGACGTCGTGGACGATGCCGAAATCCGACGGGGCCGTCAAACCGCACGAAAAGTCTGGGGAAATCAAGTCAGCATCCTGGTCGGCGACTATCTGTATTCCAAGGCCATGTGCCAGGTAGTCGAGTTCCGAAGCCAGCGGATCAATGAGGTGCTCGCCGAGGCCTGCAAGAAGATGGCGGAGGGCGAAGTCCTTCAACTGTACTACAACGACAATCCGGCGATGCCGGAGGCCGATTACGTTAAAATCGTCGAACATAAGACGGCGGGGCTGATTGCGGCTTCCTGCCGGATGGGTGCGATCCTGGCCGAGGCATCGGAGGCCCAGCAGGACTGCCTATTTCGCTTCGGACAGTATCTGGGCATCGCGTTCCAAGTCGTTGATGACACCTTGGATTACACGGCCAACGGCACTTCGTTGGGCAAGACGCTCGGACAGGACCTTCGCCAGGGCAAAGCGACGCTGCCACTCCTTCACTTGCTGAACCATTGCCCGGAAGCTGATCGACAGATGATCAAGGACCGCATGGAGACACGCACACTGACGGAGGACGACTTACAACGGTTGATCGGCCTCATGGACGAGTACGGATCCATCGTGTATGCCTTGGACCATGCTCAAACATACATCACCGCGGCCAAGCGAGAGTTGAGCGAGTTCGACGATGGTACCGCTCGACGGGCCCTCTCCGTAGCCGCTGATTACATGGTGACCCGCGACCGATAGCCGCTTCCGCGTGGCCGGTGCCGCTCGGGCATCCGGCGGGCAGCGCGGAACAGCGGCCCAGCCATCACAGTTTGTCCAGCACACCGTCTGTGGAGCGTACGTCGGTCGTACGCAACGCGATGTGAGCGCACCGCTGGCGGACTTTCAATCCAGTAGGGAAGAGGGAACGCATGGCACAGATTATTCCGTTTCGTGGGACCGTGTACGACCAGGCGGCGGTCGGCGCCATCAGCGACGTCGTGGCGCCTCCCTATGACATCATCGATGCCGCGGGGCAGAAGGCCCTGCATGACCGGCATCCGCAGAACATCATCCGGCTCGAGCTCGGCATCGATCATCCCGGCGATGACGCCACAAGCAACCGATATACGCGCGCCGCAGACACGCTGCGGTCCTGGATCACCGGCGGGGCACTCAAGCGAGACGCTCAACCGGCCATCTACTACCATACGATCGAATACGCTCCTCCGTCTTCCGATGCGCGCGTCCCCAGAAAGACGCTGCGTGGATTCCTGACAACCACGAAACTCGAGCCGCTCGACTCCGGCCAGATTTATCCGCACGAAAATACGAGATCGGCCGCAAAGACCGACCGGCTGAACCTGCTCAAAGCCTGCAAGGCGAATTTGAGCCCCATTTGGCTCCTCTACTCTGATCCGCAAAACGCGATTCTCGGATTGCTCGAACGGGCCGTCAAAGGCCAGCCGCCACGAATTGATTTTCAGGACGATAACGGATGCCGGCAGCAACTCTGGGCGGTCACTGATTCAGCCGTGCTCGGACAGATCGTTAGCATCATGAGCAGCAAGCCGCTCTTCATCGCAGACGGCCACCATCGGTATGAGACAGCGCTGAACTATCAGCGCTGCCGCCGGGAGCAGGCCGGGACATCGAATACGCTCAAACCCTACGACGGGGTGTTGATGCTCTTGTCGCCGCTGGAGGATCCCGGATTGACGGTGCTGCCTACCCACCGGGTCACGACAACTCCGCTGCCGCCGTATGCCGCCATCAAGTCGCGGCTCGGCGACACATTCGATTTAAAGGAGTTCCCCTTCTCGGGCGAAAACACGCCGGCAGTGCGGGCGCAATTCATCGATGCCTTGCGCACACACGGACGCACGACGCCGACCTTCGGCCTTGCGCTGAAGGGGGAAAACCGCTACGTGACGCTCGCTCTCACACCGGCGCACCGTCCGGATGCGAACGCTTCCCCACGTGCCAAACTCGATGTCTCGCTGCTTCAGCAGCTCGTGGTCAGCACACTCTGCCCGACGCAGCAAGAGCAGGAAGCCATCCTCTATACGAAGGACGACCAGGAAGCCCTCGATTGGGCCGCCAATGGAACGGGGACGGGCGCCCTCTTATTGAATGCCACCAAAGTGAGCGAGGTGCAGGCGGTGGCCAAGGCCGGCGAGCGAATGCCGCACAAGTCGACCTACTTCTATCCGAAGCCCCTGACTGGGTTGGTCCTTCACGTGATGGAAGAATAGGCGTCCTTACGGCAGCGAGAGGAGGCGTGCGTGAACGCGAAAATTCTAATCGTTGACGACGATCAAGATATCACCACGATGCTCGAGGACCGGCTCCAAGCCTCCGACTACGGCACCCTCGTGGCCAGTGACGGCGTCCAAGCGTTAGAGAAGGTGGAGCAGGAAGCGCCGCACCTGATGCTCCTCGATCTCGACATGCCCAGGCTCGGGGGCCTGGAGGTGTTGAAGCGGCTTCCCACCGTCAAGCAGGCTGAGGACATTCCGGTCATCGTGATGACGGCCCACGGCTCGATCGAAGCGGCCGTCGAGGCCATGAAGCACGGGGCATACGATTTTCTGACCAAACCGCTCGACAAGGATCACTTATTGATCGTCATCGGGAAAGCGCTCGAGCGCGCATCACTGAAGCGGCAGGTTGCTTGCCTCAAGAGCGAAGTCGACAGCCGCTATGCATCGATCATCGGCACGAGCGCGAAAATCCGCACTGTGTTGGAAGTCGCCCAGCGGGCCGCCAAATCGGATGCCGGCGTGCTTCTGCTCGGGGAAAGCGGCACGGGCAAGGAGCTGCTGGCCCGATCCATCCACCAATGGAGCCCACGCCATGCCATGCCGCTGGTGGTCATCAATTGCGTCGCCTTGACGGAGACCTTGCTGGAAAATGAGTTGTTCGGCCACGAGCGCGGCGCCTTCACCGGGGCAGACCGCCTGCAGAAGGGCAAGCTGGAAATGGCCGAAGGCGGCACGGTCTTCTTAGACGAGATCGGCGACATGTCTTTGCCGCTGCAGGCCAAGCTGCTGCGCGTGCTGCAGGACGGCGAGATCCGGCGCGTGGGCGACACCGCATCGACCCGCGTCGACGTCCGGCTGATCGCCGCG
>DASTFK010000244.1:0-3281 GCA_035719945.1 Nitrospira sp. | reverse complement strand
TGGCAACTCCAGCCACGGCGACGCCAAAATCGCAGGCCGCCGCAGGCCCATTTACGAGCACGCAAGAAGTGCCCCTCCCGCCGTCACACATATCGCAGACGCCTTCCCCCACGACGCCACTGGCCACAGACAACTCCTCGGCCGCCGCCGAGACGGATCACCTGGCTATCACGATGAAGGTCTGCCAACGATTTCATGTCGTGGCGCGCCAACTACGCTTGCGCGGCGAGTACCGATCGACGCTCAACGTCGAGGACGAGTGCGACGTGCAAGACCTCATGCATGCGCTCCTTCGGCAGCATTTTGATGACATCGGCACGGACGAGTGGACCCCGTCTTATAGCAATGGCGCTCCCCGCACCACCTATTTCCTCGATCACGATCGCTTGGCCATCGTGATGAAAAAAACTCGGACTGGGTTCAGCCGGAAGGATCTCGCCGATCAAGTCCGTGCCGACGTCGAGCGTTATCGAAACCGAGGACGATGCGCGCATCTGCTATGTTTCATCTACGACCCGGAAGGCCGCATCGGTAACCCGCGCGGATTGGAGAGTGAGCTTTGCACCACAAGCGAACATTTTGCCGTCGACGTCATCGTTGCACCCAAGTGAGGCAGTCATGAAGAAACCCAAACCTGCGGCAGGAGTTTCCAATCAAGCTCCCGCGCCCGCTTCAGCCACATTGACAGGCGCTTCGGGTATCCGCTACGTTGGCAAGGAGGCTGCCATTCCGGCGGTGCCTTGCACGATCCATGCACCGGTAGACGGTGGAGTGGTCATGGCCGACCGAGCGTACATCTTGATCCATGTACAACCGGGACAAACCGGCCGTGTGGTACGAGCCCTCGGCGAGATCAAGCAGATCAAAACGATCGATCCTTGCTGGGGCAAGCCGGACATCATTGCCGTCGTCGAAGTGCCGGATCAAGACGCGTTGACGCAGCTCGTCCTCAGCCGCATTCATTCCATCGACGGCGTCTCACAAACCGATACGCATCTCGTGTATCGGTTGAAGGACACGAAAGCCAAGTGACCTCACGCTGCCTCCGCTTCCTGGCTGTTCTTTCACTCCTCGCGAGTGCAGCCTGTGCGGGCCCCCCGATGCCTCATGAACCCGATGTCGTAGACGTCACCTTGCCGGCCTCGGCCGACCACGTGCGAACCGCCGTGGTCCAGGTTCTGACAGACGGCGGGTATGAGGTCGCGCAGGAAGATGATCAGAACTTGACGACAGGCTATCGGGAAGAAATTCGCTCTCCCTGGGATGGGCTTCTTCGGTGGCGTTTTGGCACAGGACGAAGCCGAGTCGACGCTGTGGTGACAACCGCTGATGAACAGAGCACCAGACTCAGGCTGCACGTGCAATATGAAGGAAAGGACGGACTCTTTACACGGTGGGAGGAGTCACCCACCGCCCTGCCCCAGAGCGCGGAGAATCAGCTTCGACTCATCAAAAACGCACTCCACATTCTGTAACGCTACCCTGCGTCCTTGTCGCTCCCTTCGGCATCGGGTCCCAGATCCAAACCAAACCGCTCGGCCATGCGATAGAGCGTCCGTCGGTCGATGCCGAGGATTTTTGCCGCCTTCACTTTGTTCCCCTTGGTTTCCTTGAGCACGCGCACCAAATGGCGCTTCTCCACTTCCTCGAGGGTCAGATAGACGGACTCGGCAGTGTCGGGAACGTCGGATTTTTGCTCGGCGGGACTGGGCGCTTGCCGGATGGCCGCCGGCAAATCGTCTGGAGTCAACAACGGCCCGTGGCTCAGTGAGACCGCGCGTTCGATCGCGTTCTCCAACTCGCGAACGTTTCCCGGCCAGCGGTATCGATTCAGACAGTCCAAAGTATCTGGATGGAAGCCTCGCACCGCCGTCGTCGACCCGGCGGCGCATTTCTGTAAAAAATGATGGGCGAGCATCGGGATGTCTTCCTGACGCTCCTTGAGCGAGGGCAGCGTGATCCGCACGACATTCAAGCGATAAAATAAATCATCCCGAAATTTGCTTTCCTTCACAAACTGCTCGAGGTCTCGGTTCGTTGCCGCGATGATGCGGACATCCACCTTGATGGAACTGGTGCTGCCCACCCGGCGGACTTCATGATCCTGCATCACCCGCAGCAGTTTCACCTGCAGGGCCTGCCCCAACTCGACGATCTCATCGAGAAACAAGGTCCCGCCGTTTGCCGATTCGAAGAGGCCGGTCTTCGTGCCGACAGCACCAGTGAACGCCCCCTTCTCATAGCCGAACATTTCGGATTCGAGAAGCGTGTCCGGCAAGGCGCCGCAATTGACCGGAACGAACGGCTTGTCGCGGCGGGGGCTGTTGCCGTGGATGGCACGGGCGATCAGCTCTTTCCCCGTTCCACTTTCCCCTTGTAGGAGCACGGTACTCCGGCTTTCGGACACCCGGGCCACCAGTTTGTACACTTCCAGCATCGCCGGGCTGCTGCCGACCAGCGGCGACCATTCGTCCTTGCTCTTGAGCTCCTCCCGAAACTTCGTGTTTTCTCGTAACAGGCGGCAATGATCGAGACTGCGCTGAACGACCAGCTTGATCTCTTCTTTTTTAAACGGCTTGGCTAGATAGTCGTACGCACCTTGTTTGATGGCCTCGATCGCGCCTTCAAGCGATCCGAAGGCGGTCAACACGACGATTGCCGTATCCTGGCTCATGCGCTTGAACTCGCGGAGCACCGTCAGTCCATCGACCGCCCCCATGCGGATATCCGTGAGCACCAGATCCACCCGGCCCTCGCGGCCCCGCGCAATGGCTTCTTCCCCGCTGCCGTAAGCCTCGACGCTGTAGCCCTCTTTCTTCAGGGCCTCCGCTAACAGATCCCGAGCAACCGTATCGTCATCTACCACCAGAATCTTTGCAGCCTGCATGACGCCTCTACACCATCCCTTCCGGCAGCACGACCTTTCCAGGCAACGCGATGGTAACGGTCGTTCCTCGCCCCTGCTCGCTCACCAGCGAGAGTGTCCCGCCGTGAGCTTGCACGGTTTCACGGCTCAAGAATAGACCCAAGCCGGTTCCCTTGCCAACCTCCTTCGTTGTGAAAAACGGCTGGAAGGCGTTTTGAACATCCGACGGCGGCATCCCGATGCCTGTATCGCGGACAGCGACCGTGACCACCATCGAGGACATGTCCTGCGCGACGCGCTGCCCCGTGTCCAATTCTTTGGCCGTGGCGGCGCGGCCTCCGACATGCACGTCCACACTTCCGTGGTGCGGCGTGGCAGCCAGCGCATTCGTGAGCAAATTCACCAGCACTTGATG
>DASTFK010000243.1:0-3979 GCA_035719945.1 Nitrospira sp. | reverse complement strand
GCCACGCAGGCGAGGTGCAGCCCGGCGGTACAGGAGTTCACGGCGACGGCATGACTGGCGCCCTTGTATTCCGCGACGAGCCTCTCGAAGGCGGCCACTTTCGGTCCGGTGCCCAGCCACGCGGCGCGGAGGCTCGCGACGACCTCCTCGATCTCGGCCTCTTCGATTCGCGGCTGGCCGAAGACCAGGTAACTATCCCTCATGAGCTCCTCTAGCTGGTCGTGTCGTTCGGATCGATCACCGCACGCCACCCTCGAAGCGTAGCACGGGTGGACCGAACGTCGTAGTGGGAAGGGGCTGAGCAGGGACCGAGAAACAAGCGTTAGGCTAACCGCGAGACGGCCCTAATGGTCCTATCGTAAGCAGGCGGGAAACATAGTGGTAAACAATGTCTCCGATTGGGCGCCGAAGGTGTCGTCAGTCTGGGCAACGACGTTTCGCCTCATTTTTTTCGCAGTTTGGCGTTGATTAAGAAGTCGTAATAAAGTCTGGTTTTAAAATACGAGTCCGGCGCACTGGTGGCTGTTTTGAACTCCTGCTCCGCCAAGCCTCCCACCATCAAGTTAAACAAAAATCGGGGCACCTTCTTATTGGTGGTCCACTTCGTCGCACGTTCCGAAAACTCCGGTGTGCGGACCCGGTAGCGGTTTTCAATATCGAAATCTTTCGCGATTATGGCCACATAGTCCTGTTCGGTGAGGACATTGATGGCCGCAGCTGACTTTTGACCGGAAAGACTGGCCTGCTCGACGATCACCAAATGACCGTCGGGCTTAAGGACTCTCTTTATCTCAGAGAAAACGGCAGCCTCATTCGCTGTCTTAAGAATATAGATAAAGACGCCTATCGAGACGATGGTATCAAAAGTTGAATCCGCATAAGGAATTGTAGAACCATCGAAATGACGAAAATCCAGGCTGCTGTCTTTATGGATCTCCCGTGCCGTTTCTACCATTCCCATCGATGTATCAATTCCTGAATACTTGATCTCCATGGATTTGGCACGCGGGGCCAACCGTCCGGAGCCGCAGCCATAATCGAGCATATGCTTTGAGTCAACAAGATGTCTCTTTAAGGCCGTCCACTGAATCCGATCTATTAACTCATTTTTGAAACCCAGTTCATCGGTTGGATCTATGACAGATCGCAAGAAACCAAGCTTGCTATTCGCATTCCAATTAACGGTTCCCATAGGTAACTCCACTTTTAAGAATGCTCTTTGTCTGTCGCTTTAGTTTTCTGACGACCTTCTTTATGAACAACCCATTTTCGGATCGGGCTGATATGAGCGGACAGCTGACCGCCTTGGCATCAAAACTCTTCTTAAAGGCGCGGACTCCTTCATGGCCGCCGCTCGGATTGAAGTCAAACCAGGTATATTGGTTATTGGCGGCATCCCTGATGACCTCCGAAAGAAGCATATTGACAGGGCCGTAACTGAAATAATCCTTTAAAGTGGCGCCATGCCAACCGACGACGTGTTTCTTGGCATAAAAGAATATGGCCCCGGAAATGATTTGTCCTTCGAGCGTGGCCAGCCATAAACAGGAATTGGCCGATCGTTTATGAATTTCCTCAAACAATTTCCACGAATAACGAGATGTGGCCTTACTCCCCCATCGGTCGAGCGAGTCTTCATAAACTTTATAATACTCCCGCCACTCTTCGATGCCCTCAGCCGCTCTCACGGTCACTCCGCGTTGCTGCGCCTTCTTAATTGACCGTACATTCCCTTCATGAAAGTTTTTATACAGCGCTTCAAAGCCTGGCGTCAGGTCAAGGACATGCGTCTGATGATCCGTCGGTGCAATCCCTGCCTTGAAAATATTCTCATCATACGGATTCACCAGCCAGACGATGTCGCCGAGGTTATTAAGCATGAAATGTACAAGCAGCCTGGCGTGCTCGACAGTTAATGCGTCGTGACTGACCCATCCACCAAAGGTACCGGCCGGAGACGAAACATATGATTTGATCAGATCATCCGGACCTCCGGACACCCGCGATAATGGCAGCACAGCCTTGAGTCCATCGGAAAAGCCAATTAATTTCGGTTCGGGTCTCATGTAACCGCTATAGGTTTCCCAAATCTCCGCCCACGACCGGGACTGAAAGTACGTGGCATAGTTGCAGTGTTCCCAGGCAGCATCCCACTCCTGAGATGTCGCCTCTTTAACCTGAGCTATTTTGAGTCTGGCCATAGAGAGCCTCTCGTGCCTCAGACAGCGGGAGCAACCGGCGGCCAGCCGGCCTGTTGCTCGGGCGTTCCATGCTCAGCGATCCAGCCGGTGATCAAGGAATCATCGACTCACACGCGAGGAGGAGTCGGCCGGCTCCACTCGATCGTGGCATGAGCGGGGAAAAAGCACCTTCAACGGGCCGCTCGTACCGCGAAGGCGACTCGCAGGACGGCTCTGGAGGGTTTCCGAGGGTACGACGACCGTCCGGAGCAACGGACTGCCGGTGCGTCGATCAGCACCTGTCGCATCTCGCGCACGCCCGGAGGGGAAAACAGCCTGTGAAGTGAACAGAATTGCACTCATGACGGGCGCGCCGAGCCGACGATTTTATCACCGTCGGCATCCGCGCGCCGCCGCTGTCGCGCCGCGCCCGCGCTCGCCGGGGAGCGCATTGGCGTCGCTCTGACTCAGAGCGGTCGATCCGGGAACATCATCGTTCGCCACATATGCGCCGTTGGGCTGTGATCGTAGCCGAGCCCTTCTTTCGGCTGCTTGAAGTGGCGGCCGACGATGTCGATGAACGGCTCGATCGACACCTTGGCGTTGGGATCGAACGAGTACAGATCGTTGACGGTGACGAGACGAGGCGCGTCGTACCACTTGTGCTTGCGGACCATTTGGTAGGTCTGCTCGAGGTATGGCTCGGGCTTGTAGTCCTCGCCAAAAGTCCGCAGATAGCTTTCCGGGTACTCGTAGCCGAATTTGTCGTCGGGATAGAAGCGCAGCGTCTGATGGTAGCGAATGGCAAACGTCGTTCGCTCGGAGACGTACGGCTCGTACATTTGCGCACCCCACCAGCCGTGATCGACCTTCATCATCGTCAGCACGGTGTCGTGGAGCAGACAGGCGAGGATGATTTCTTCCGGCATGCCGGTCTTGAGCGCGCGGGTCGCGCTCTGCAACACATGATTGGCGGGAGCAAATCGCTTCTCGAAGAACTCGAGCAGCGTCGGGCGATCGGACAGCGCCGGTAGCGGCCCGCGTGGCTGCCCGTCGCGGTCCGACGCGTTGAAGACGTTGCCGGCGCCACGCCGGACGCCTGTGCGTTTGGCGTTCGCCGCCTCGATTTCCGCCATCGTCGGGTAGGTCGGAGGCGTGCTGCCGCCCTGCTGCTGCAGCAGGGCTAATTCGTCGAGCCGCTCCTCCATGTAGTGTTCGAGGGCATCGGCTTTCTCCTCGGAGCTCATGAGTGCCACGGCGGCGGTTCCACCCAGGCTCGCAATGAATGCTCGACGATCGATCTCCATGTCATCCCCCTTGTTTGGCCACCCCACAGGTGACCCACCCATGAGATGCCGCGACCAGCCCGCGCCGACAAGATGCGCCTTGCCGGGCGGTTCGGTCAAGTGATATCCGCGGAAGACGAGCCGGCTATCGACGTTCGGCCATCGCCTTCAGGCGTGCGAGACGCTGCTCCCACTGGTTCGCAATCTGGTCGAGCCAGCGGGCCGTGGTCCGAAGCTCCTGAAGCTGCACCTCATACAGGACCTCCTTGCCATCTCGGCTGGAAGTCACGAGACCAGCCTGGTCGAGAATACGAAGGTGCTTGATCACCGCCTGCCGCGTCACCGGAAGGTCCGCGGCCACCTGGGTAGCGGTCGCACGGCCGCGCGCAGCCACCTCTTTCAGGACGAGCGATCGTGTCCGATCGGCGAGGGCGCCGAACACCGCTTCGCGTCGCGCCTCAGCGTTGCTGGCCAGCATAGCTTTCGAGCGCCGCAAACCCGCCGCGCCATCCA
>DASTFK010000242.1:0-5024 GCA_035719945.1 Nitrospira sp. | reverse complement strand
GCCTCGTTGATCAAACCGCGCTCGAGCAAGAGGGCGACCAGGGTGTGATCGCGGGTGAGCTGGGTGAGGGTGCCGGCATGAAACCGATAAGCGCGACTGTCCCCCAAGTGAGCAATGTAGGCCACCGGCGGAGACGTCGGCGCAATGGTCATGGCGACGATTGTCGTGCCCATGCCCTTGAGGGCCGGCTCGTCCCGTATTTTCTCATGAATGGCGCGATTGGCCTCCGTAATCGTTTCGGTCAGGTGGCTCTCCAGTACCTCCGGTGCCAAGTTGTTTTCAGCGAGGAGCGCCTTCGCCCGTTGCGTGGCCGTGTCGACGGCAAGATGGGCGGCAACGTCTCCACCGGGGTGGCCGCCCATCCCATCGGCGACAATCCAGAAACTGCGGCTGTTGATCGCGGCGAAGACGTCCTGGTTCATGCTGCGTACATGCCCGGTTTCCGTTCGCCCGACGCCCAACCATCGTGGAGATTTTTTCATGGGGTCACCGCTTCGCCGATCGGCGCAGGCCGATCAGCGGGGCCCACCGAAGCCGGGCCGTAACGCGCCGCCATCTGCTGGAACAGAAGTTCTGCCAAGGGTTCCAGGTTTCTGACATCGGCGGCGTTGTAACGCAACAGCAAATCGAGCGCCTCCTCATCGCCGCCTCGCCATCGATGCCACAGCCTGACCGCATCCCAGCCATCCAGACCTTCGATGGCCTCCTCCCTGTGGATCTGCAACTCACGCTCGATGAACTTTAATCCGCCCTGCAGTCCCAGGCGGCGGGCGGCAAAGCACAAATCGAAGTGTGGCTTGTTGAGATTCAAGCGGGGGAAGGCGGTTTGGAGGTAGGGAATGTCGAAGACGCTGCCGAAAAACGTGACGAGCACATCGGTCTGCTCGAACGCCTCGTGCAAGCGGTCTTCGGTCAGATTTTCGCCGCGGACCAGACTCTCCATGCGTCCGTTCCGATACAGTCCCACGACGGTCACGAATCCCTCGCGGGCAGAGTGGCCCGTGGTTTCGATATCGAGATACAACGCACGATGACGGAAGGTGTCGAACAGACGCCAATGGTCGCGACTCTTGAGGCACGTTCGGAAGAAATCCGCTCCGCCGACCGCCAGGCGTGATTGTGCCGTGGCGAGCGCGTCGTCATACCAACATTTTTTCATGGAGGAAATGTAGGGAATCACCGGTCGGTTGAGAAAGGCCGACCAATCGGCGATGCCGTCTTGCCACAGCCGTCGTTCAGTGGCAGGACCGATTCCTTTGAGTAGAACGAAGGTGGAGGTCAGCATCGTGACGGCTGATTGTAGCCTTGATTTCACCGGTTAAACAAGCTAGAGTCCGCGATGGGAGCGGGTTTTGTCTCGTTGCAGAAAGAGAGCGTCCCGTCGTTGGCTGACCCGGTCAGGAAAATTCGCATCACGGTCGGAGCCGTGCAAGTGGAAGCGGAGCTGAAAGGCAATAAAACGGCTCAGGAGGTCTACGCGGCGCTGCCTGTGGAAGCTCCGGTCAATACCTGGGGTGAAGAGTTCTATTTCAGGCTCGACGGTGTCAAGGATTACCGGGAGACGGCGACCAATCAGGTAAAGATCGGTGACGTCGCCTTCTGGGGGGCCGGGCAGGTGCTGGCCATTTTTTTCGGGCGCACGCCGATGAGCATGGGACCCGACCCTGTTCCGGCGGACCGCGTCAATGTCATCGGCCGCATCACGAGCGATCCCACAGTCCTGCGGCGGGTGATGGAAGTGCCGCGGATTCGGGTCGAACGGGTGTGAGCGATGCGGCTGTCCAAAGAGCGGATCAGGCATATGGCTGAAGCTCTGGTGGCGCGGTTGGTCCAAGAAGGTCATGTCTCGCTGACGGGAGCGCCGAAGGCTCTTGTGGAGGCGTTGGATCAGGCTGTCACCGACGAGTTATCGATAGAGGACCGGTTGAACGGCGAGGTCCGCCAATTGCTCAAGGCCTACGAACGTGAGATTGAAGCCGGTCAGGTCGATTATCAGAAGATGTTCACGATGATCAAGCAGAAACTGGTCCGTGAACGAGGCATCATTTTGTAAGAGGGGATCGTCCAAGCGACGAACGACAGATGCTGTCCGAAGACAAGGTCAGCCACCTCTCACATGTCATCCTACTGGCGGTGAAGAAAAGCCCGCTGGTCCAGATGAAATCCGAGGATGGACGGACATTGAAAGAGATAAAGCGGGTGCTTGCCAGCGAGTTGGGGCAAGAACAGGACATTGATCGAAAGGTCCGGGCCAAGCTGGGGTCATACTCTCGCGGGATCGTGGAGGGCAGTTCGGAATGGGAAGTCCTGTATCGGAAGACGTTTGAGGAAGAATCCAGGAAGCATGCGAAGTGACGAGCTGACTGTTGTAGGGAGGAACATCATGAAAGCGTGGTTATTAGTCCTGGTGCTCGTGGTCATGGTTGGTCTCGCAGGCTGTGCAAAAAAGGGGAGGCCGCTCGTGCCACTGGCGCTGGACCGCGGTGCGACGCCGCAGGCTGTGACGTTGACGGAACAGGGAACGCAAGCCTATCAAGCCCGACAGTTCGACTCGGCAAAGCAGTATTTTTCGCAAGCGGTGGCGGCGGATCCGCAGTCTGGTCAGACCCATTACAACTATGCGCTTGCGCTCAATGCGCTGGGCGATGTCGATGATGCAAGGCAGCATTTCATCGAGGCGGCCAACCTGGCGCCCGGCGATAAGACGATTTGGGATTCTCCCGCCCTCCATCAGTATGGCAATCCACAGACGGAGAAGGTAACTAAAGAGCATAGGACGACGAACAGCCGCCCGACGTTCGGCGGTGGGCCTCGTTAGAGAGGATCGGCATGGCCAAAGAACTTACGGTGGGAGACCCTGCGCCAGAGCTGTCGCTGCCTGACCAGCAGGGCAAGTCGGTGACCTTGAAAAGTTTCCGAGGAAAGCAGGTCGTGCTGTACTTCTACCCGAAGGATGACACGCCGGGCTGCACCAAGGAGTCGTGCGAATTTCGTGATGTGGAATCCCAGATTGTGAGAGCGGGCGGGGTAATCCTCGGCGTGAGTTTGGACGACAAGGAATCCCACCAGAAATTCATTAAGAAATTCGGGTTGCCTTTTCCGCTGTTGAGCGATGAGGACGCCGCCGTGTCCAAGGCCTACGGGGTCTATAAAGAGAAAAATATGTACGGAAAGAAATACTGGGGGATCGAGCGCAGCACCTTTGTCGTTGATCCAAATGGCAAACTCAAGGCCGTGTTCAGGAAAGTAAAAGTCGACGGGCATGTGGATGAAGTCTTGACAGCGCTCCGGTCCTCCTAGCGCCACACCGCTCTGCAACCATCGACGTTTCCATTCCATCCGATGCAGTCCCGCCGCCGCATAGCCCACGCAACCTTCTACCTGTTACTGCTGTTCCATGTGTGCAGCGCCGGCGCCGTGAAGGGTGCAGACAAGGTCTCCGCGACGGTCCTGGTCAAAGATAGTCTCACGGCACCCAGGCACGAGGCGACCATCGAAGCCAAACTGTTGGCGAAAGGGATTCTGCATGATTCGCCGTTGGGCGGAGAGCCTGTGGAACTCCTCGTGAATGGCGTCGCGGCGGCGACGAGCATGACGGGTGGCGACGGCCGGGCGCTCCTGCCGTTCGTTCCGACCGGCAAGGGCATTGTGCCGGTCCAGGTGCGTGTGGGAGCGAGCCCCCGTGTATCGGCCGCGGAGGCCCACGCCAATCTGGTGGTATGGGAGCGGCGGACTCCCGTGCTCGTAGTCGAGCTGTCGTCGCTGATCGAAGACGCTCGCCCCGAAGGACCGTTGTCTGGCATCGGCTCCGGTCTCCAGCAGGACCTGAAGCCTATGCCCGATGCTGCCGCGGAACTGGCCAAACTGAGCCAGTTTTACTACGGGATCATGTACGTCGCAACGGTGCCTTCGGGCGCCGACGCATTTGGGATCAGCACTGACGTGAGGAACTGGCTTGCAACGCACAAATTTCCCCCTGGATTCGTACTGACGCTTTCACCAGGGGAAGACTCGCTCGGGGCGAAGATCGATGAACTCCACGAGGCGGGGTGGAAGACCGTCAAGACCGGAATCGGTCGCTCCAAAGTCTTCGTCGAAACGTTTCTTCGCCGCCGCCTCGAGGCCGTCCTCGTCCCTGAACCTTCGAAAGGCGACGCACCTAGAAAGGCCAAGGTGGCGAAGGATTGGAAAGACGTGCGAAAGAAGTTGTAGCGGGGAGCGACCCTTCCGGACCCAGCCCTGTCGCTTCCTTCCTTTTATTCTACAGTTTCCTCTATTATAAGGGCCGTCACACCACCTGTTGGAACTTCCA
This sequence comes from Nitrospira sp., assembly GCA_035719945.1. Classification (GTDB taxonomy): domain Bacteria; phylum Nitrospirota; class Nitrospiria; order Nitrospirales; family Nitrospiraceae; genus Nitrospira_C. The sequence continues at coordinate 712 of DASTFK010000242.1, read as the reverse complement.
GTCCATGAAAGCAAAGTCCGTCTTTTCCTGCCAGGCGTGCGGACATCAATCCCCGCGGTGGTTGGGGCGTTGTCCTGATTGCGGTGGCTGGAACACCATAAAGGAGGAACGGCAGGCCCCCACCGGCAAGGGCCGTCCCCTCGCCATGAAGGCGGTGCAGGCCAAGGCGACGCCGATTGGTGAGATCGAAGTCATCGGCGAAGACCGCCGGTTGACCCGGATCAGCGAATTCGACCGTGTGCTGGGGGGAGGGGTGATTCCCGGCGCCGTGATCCTCATCGGCGGAGACCCGGGAATTGGAAAAACCACTCTGCTCCTGCAGGCATTGCCCCGCCTCGCGTCGAGCACAGAACCGGTCCTGTATGTCTCGGGGGAAGAGTCGCCCAGGCAGATCAAGATGCGGGGGCAGCGGCTGGGGGTCGAGCATCCGCATTTGCTGATTTTGGCCGAAACGTCGCTCGAAGAAATCTTGAAAGCCGTCCAGGCCATCCAGCCGGCGGCGGTCGTCATCGATTCCATTCAAACGGTCTATACGGAGCAACTGACGTCGGCTCCTGGCAGCATCAGTCAGGTGCAGGAGGTGTCGGGACAACTTATGTGGTTCGCCAAGCGGGCGGGCATCCCGGTGTTTCTCATTGGACACGTGACCAAGGAAGGGGCGATCGCAGGCCCTCGCTTGCTGGAGCATATCGTCGACACCGTGCTGTATTTT
>DASTFK010000241.1:0-6620 GCA_035719945.1 Nitrospira sp. | reverse complement strand
CCTCTTCAAATCGCCTGAACGCCGGGGAGCGATCGAGTTGCTCCCTAAAGGCGTAGAAGATATTGATCCCAGCCCGGTGTTGATCGTCCATGACCTGCACCGCATCAGCCACGACTGTCTCGTGTTGCATCTGCTCCCCGGTCAGCACCAATAGCCGGCGAATGACGACCCCACGCTTTGCTGCGACCTGGTTTGCTAAGAGATAGTTCGGATACAGTGCCTCGCCTTTCTTCCAGATGTTCCAGCGTTCCATGACCGCATCAATGGATCGGTCGGCTGTTTGAACAAGCCGGACCGCTTCGGCATTCGCCTCCGCCCCTTCGTAGGTCAAGGTTTGGGTCTCGAGCTGCCGTAGTTCTCTCCCGATCGCTTCGACCTTCCGGGGGATGTATCGTGGCGTCTTAGGAACGTGGAGCATGACGTCGACCGCCGTCAATGCCAGGGTCCAATATTGTTTGGCAGAGCTCGGGGCCTTCTCTTTCTGCGCGATGAGCAGAAGTTCCACGGGGTTCTTATCCAGCAGCTTGGCGATCTTCATGCAGATTTCCGGTTTCGGAATCTTGAGTCCGCGGCGGATCAAGTTGGCATCTGGTTGCGCAATCCCCAGCCTTTTGGCCAGCGCGTAATCGCTGGCAAGGGCATACCGTTCTTTGATCGCCTCAAGGTACGCCGAAATCTCAGACATGGAACTCCTCTTCCCTCATGACGGCGACATCCCCGTGATGCCAAGACATCCTCATGCCGCGTGATGATACGTGGGATGGCTCGCTTTATCAGGGAACGTTTGCCTCTCCAGACCCATCCAAAAGCCTTCCAGATAATCAAGCACCGCAATCACTCCAGTCCGAAAGTCTTCCTTGTCGCGTTCCGACAGACCGGCTTGTGCGGCGCCTTGAATTGCCTCCACTGCATGCTCCATCGCTTCCTCATGAGTACTTTCGAGTTCGCGATGAAAGGTGAAGTAGGTGATATCCATCTGAGGATGGCGGGTATTCTTCAACTGAGTGAGGCCCGGAATCAGGTGGTCCCACATCGTAATCGCCATATTTTCAAGGCCGAAGGATGCGCCAAGGGCCTTTGTGTGATTGCCGTCGCTATAGAGCCGTTCCATTCCCTCGATGTAACTTCGAGTCGAAGGGAGCATGGGCCGCGTCATGGCGTCATGGATATCGACTCCTGCTGATCGAAGAAAGTCCCGATAGAGGAGTTCGTGCCGATGGCGGCTCTGGCCGTCACCCAACTCGGAATACAGAACTTTGGTCAGCTCGTCAGCGACCTGTTCATCTTCGGTATTCACGAGCTGCGAGATGAGAATACGTGGAAAGAACCGCGCGAAGTTATAGAACTCGATGGCGAATTCTCTAAACTCCCGGTCCGAAACATTTCCCGCGCGAAACCGGGTGAGATAGGTATTGTTGATCGCACCATGCCCGAGCACGAGGCGCCGCATGTCTTGATGGAATGTCATGAGACCTCCAGAACGAGGAGTGGAGCGGGAGATGCGCTCTTATTAGCCAATCTGGATCGATGATATACCTTTTATATCACCCATGCAAGAAGAGACTGTTTGCAAGAACTAATAGCCTGTATGGTCATATGGAGGCTCTTCGACGTAGCATTGTTACTAAAACATGTTGCCATGTGAACGTAATAATAGTAGTATCCTATCAGGCAATGTAATAAGGGTATTGTTGTGGTGACTGCCAGCCAACGGAATGCATCCTAAGTAACGTTTGCGGTGAGGAGGGACCTTCACCATGATTGAGCCAAGAAGCATCGATCACATCACGCTCTGCGTGGAAAATCTGGATGAGGCCGAATTCCTGTTCACAAAGATTCTAGGTTTTGAAGTGATTTGGTCGGCGCGCGACGTCGGCACCGACAAATCGTCGATGGATACCGTGGTCGTCCAGTGCGGCGCCGCAAGAATTGCTCTCATGCAAGGCCGAGACAAGGCCATGAAATCCCAAATTACCGACTTTATCGAGCGGTACGGCCAAGGGGTGCAACATGTCGCGCTGGAAGTGGATGACATCGAGGCCGTATGTCGTGAGTGGGAAGCTCACGGCGTCAAATTCAGTGGAGCGGTGAAGGAAGGCCGCGATGGATTCGGACCGCTCAAGCAACGATTTACCTATCCGCTCTTTCCGGGAAGCGGCCTGTTCATTGAATTGACTCAAAGAGAGCACGGAGAGGAAAGGGCCAAGACCTTTGTCCGAAGCACGGTCGAGTCATTGTATAAGGATATCGAACGGGACCAAGCCTCCGGAGCTCAACAAACGATCATCGATTACGACTCCAGAGAGACTCCTACGCCACCTGCGCCGTTGAAGAAGGCCTCATGATCACGCCTGATTGCGGAGGTCCGCATGTATCTCAATAGTAAAGGGAAATTTCCCCGACAAGCGCATGTCGGCATTCCCGAGGGCCTTTGCGAAGAGGAACACGGCCGAAACGGCTTTGCCGGACCCGTGTCCCATCTCTACAGAAGCCATCCGCCGACTGGATGGGTTCGGATCGACGGACCGCTGAGGCCTCGTGCCTTTATATGTCAGTTGCCGGCCTCCGCCGAGCCCGTTCTCATGATGCACAGTCCTGACGCCAGCCTCTATCTCTCGCACCGGACCGAAACTATGCGCTATTTCGTGCGCGACTCGGACGGGGATGCGGTATATTTTGTCCATCGGGGAACAGGGCGGTTCGAGACGGATTATGGAACGCTGCCCTACGAGCCCGGCGATTACGTCACCATTCCCAAAGGAACGACATACCGGATTCATGTTGATGCGGGTCCGGCGGTCTTTCTCATTATCGAGACACCTGAGGCAATCGCCTTAGCGGAGCGAGGGCCGCTGGGTCAGCATGCGCTCTTCGACAAGGGAGTCCTCGTCGCGCCGGAGTTGGCCACGCCCGAGCGTTTCGAGCCGGAGGGAACAGAGTGGGAAGTCCGCATTAAACGTCAAGGAAGCTGGACACGGGTGGTCTATCCCTTTTATCCAATGGATGTCGTCGGATGGAAAGGTGATCTCTGGGTCGCCAAACTCAATGTGCGCGACTTCAGGCCGGTCACGAGCCCCCGTTACCATCTTCCACCGAGTGTTCACGGAACGTTTCAAGCGGGCGGCTGCCTCGTCTCCACGTTCGCGCCGCGGCCGCTTGAGACCGACCCCGAGGCACTACGGGTCCCCTTTTACCATCGGAACATGGACTATGATGAAGTGCTCTTCTATCACGATGGCGAGTTTTTCAGCCGCGCCGGTATCCAGCCGGGCATGCTGACCCTGCATCCACAAGGCATTCATCACGGGCCGCAACCCAATGCGGTGGAAGCCAGCAAGGCCAAGACTCACACGACCGAAGTCGCAGTGATGATCGAATCCAAGCGTCCATTTACGGTGGACAAAGGCATGGATGCGATGGAAATCAAGGACTATGCCTTGAGTTGGAGTCATCGATGAGACTGGTGACGTTTCAGATAGGCACGCCATTCGGCCCCTTTTGCCGCGTGGGCGCATTGCACAGCCAGCAGGTCGTGGACTTGAACAAGGCCTATGTCCGATGGTTGTCTGATCAAGGGGAGGCGCAGCCACAGCGGTTGGCCGATGCCCAGGTGCCATCGATCATGTTGGCATTCCTGGAAGGAGGCCCATCGACAATGGCAGCGGCGCGACGCGCGTTGGATTATGTCGTCGCCATCGGTCCTTCAGCCCAAGGCCCAGATGCGGAAACGCTTTTTTATCCGCTGAACACGGTGAGGCTCGCCGCGCCACTTCCAAATCCTTCTTCCCTCCGTGACTTTATCGCGTTTGAAGACCACATTGCCGCGACATCGAAGAAACGGGGCCAGCCAATTCCGCCGGAATGGTACAAGTTTCCCGTGTACTACAAGGGGAACCATCGCTCGATTATCGGGCCGGATGAAGCGTTGCCGTGGCCGCTGGACACAGCCAGGCTGGACTACGAATTAGAGCTTGCCTGCGTCATCGGACGGAAAGGACGGGACATTCCTGAACGGAATGCCGGGGACTATATCGCCGGCTATACTATTATGAACGACTTCAGCGCTCGCGACATCCAGTTTCAAGAAATGGCTTGTCGCCTTGGACCGGCAAAAGGAAAAGACTTCGCAACAGCTCTCGGACCTAGTCTCATGACCCCTGAAGAAATTGTCGATCTCGATGCATTGACCATGATTGCCAGAGTAAACGGAGAGGAGTGGTCCAGGGGTCGCTTTGGGACCATCCATTGGTCCTTTCCCCAAATGATCGCACATGTCTCGCGGGGAGAGACGATCTACCCCGGTGATGTGTTCGGTTCGGGGACCGTCGGAGGGGGCTGCGGGTTGGAGTTGGACCGCTACTTGAATCCGGGTGATGTTGTGGAGTTGGAAATTCAGCCCATCGGCGTGTTGAGGACCCAAGTCGTCGCATAGGCACCGGGAGGCCGCATGACAACAATGACGGTGGAGCAGGCCCTCACCGAACTGGAGCAACGCCATCGAGCCCTCTACGCAACGCCTGAAATTGATGCGAGACTCGCCAGCATCGTTCGGGCAGGACCCCACACCAACCTGGCCGAAGGGGACATCCTGCACATTTTGCGCTCGGCTCGCTCCGTCTTTTTCGATACCCATGTCGAAGTCGTGTCGGGTCATCACACGGCCACCTACCTTAGATTCGAATCCATCGCCCGTTATCCCGATTTGATCAGACTGATCGCCGATGATATGGCGGCCTGGATCAAACAAACATTCCAACATGGAGCCGTCACCGGACTGCTGGCAACGGCCTCGGAGGCCAGAACCCTGGCACAGGCAGTGGCAGACCTCCTTCAGGAAGCACCGCCTTTGCGCGTGACATTGACTCCCTACAGCTGCGAGACAGGACGAATCGGAACCGACATCAAGGTTGGAGCCGTCACAGCCCAGGAAGGCTTTCTTGCGCTCAATGACGTCACCACACGCGGCAATTGTGTGAGCAAGCTCGGAAAGGTCATCACCGACAACGGCGGCTGCCTCGTCGGCATGATGGTGTTCGCCAAGCGCGACAGCGGCCAGTTCCCCCTGATGAAGGACTTGGTCGCGCAATACCCTTTTTATTACACCGCGGACCTCGAGATGCCGCAGTGGGAACCGGCGCAGTGTCCTCTGTGCCGGAACCAGAAGCCGCTGGTGTCATGGAAAGACATGCCTGAACTCTGACGCCCATTACTCTGCGAGGAGGGACTCATGGACCTGGCAGACGTGACCAGCCAAATCAAACGAGCCGACCTGCTCCACATGTATTACTACCTCCGGCTTACCAGAGCTCTGGAGGATCGCATCACCGCGCTCTATCGACAGGGGCGGATCGTCGGCGGCTGCTACACCAGCCATGGCATGGAGGCCATCGCAGTCGGGTATGCCTCCGCTCTCGAGCATGACGATGTCATCGCCCCCTTCCACCGCGACATGGGCGCCTTCCTGATTCGAGGCATCACGCCGGGTGAAGTCCTTGCGCAGTACTTGGGAAAGCGGACTGGGCCGACGAAGGGCAAAGATGGCAACGTGCACATGGGTGACCTCAAACGCGGGATCATCGGCTTTGTCAGTCACTTGGCCGATAATTTGCCGGTGGCGACCGGCGCGGCCTTGGCCTTCAAGATGAGAGGAGAGTCGCGCATCGTCGTCGCCGGGACCGGCGACGGGGGAACCAGCCGCGGAGATTTCCACGAAGCCATGAATTTTGCGGCGGTGCGGAAGCTTCCCGTGGTGTTCTTTTGCACCAACAATCAGTACGCCTATTCGACGCCGCTCCGCTTACAGATGGCGATTACCGATGTTGTTGAGCGGGCTAAGGCGTACGGAATGCCGGGGGAGATTGTGGATGGGAACGACGTCGCGGCCGTCTATCTGGCGGCCAAGCGAGGGATCGCTAACGCCCGTGCCGGTCAGGGACCGACTTTTTTCGAGTTCAAGACCATGCGCATGCATGGCCACTCCGAGCACGACCCGGCCAAATACGTCCCCCCAGAGCTCCTTGAAGAATGGAAAAAACGAGATCCGATTCTGACAGCAGAGCGCTTGCTCATTGAGGCGGGTTATGGGGATGAAACCTACTTCCATGAGATCGGCGAGCGGGTGAAAAAAGAAGTCGAAGCCGCCCTTGAATTTGCCGAGAAGAGTCCGCTGCCGGAAGGACCGGAAGCCTTGGAAGGAGTGTTCGCCACAGACGCCGATATCTCTCACCAAGCCACCCATTCAAGGAGCGCCGCATGACTACTGCAATATCGCGCGCGACGGGAGAGGTCACATACCTGGAGGCCATTTCGCAAGCGCTGGATGAGGAGATGATGCGAGACGAGCGAGTGTTTCTGATGGGGGAGGATATCGGGCAGTATGGAGGGGCATTCAGGATTACCGAAGGCTTTCTAGACAAGTACGGCGAATGGAGAATTCTCGATACCCCGCTGGCCGAATCCGGATTTGTCGGCGCAGCGATCGGCGCAGCGATGATGGGGTTGCGTCCGGTCGTAGAGATGCAGTTTGCGGATTTCATTTCTTGCGCCTTCGATCAAATCACCGAGGTGGCGGCTAAGAATCACTACCGGTGGGGTGCTGCGGTGCCGATGGTCATCCGTGC
>DASTFK010000240.1:0-3940 GCA_035719945.1 Nitrospira sp. | reverse complement strand
CATGATTGCCGATCAGATGAGGAACGTAGCCATTGATCCTTGCCGCGACGTCTGCCAGCGCCCTCCCGGTCACAATGGCACAGGGCGCGCGCTTGGCCAGCTCACCCAGCGACTGTAAGGTGGAGTCAGAAACGGTGACCGCATGGCGATCGCGTGAGATCGGAGCAAGCGTGCCGTCAAAATCAAAAGCATACAACAGCAGTTGAGACGTGGCATCGCGCAACGCGCGAAGGCCGGTCTCCGAAAGGGCATGAATCACGCCTGCCCTCCCGTCGTGGTTCTGACGCTTCGGGCACTTGTTTGTCGCTCAACACGTACTCGCTTCCGCATACGAGCGGCGTCCATGAGCATGCGTCCCGCCCAGCGAAACACGTTGAACTCTTGGACGATCCCCCTCATGCTCCGCATGCGGGCGCGTTGTTCGGTCGGAGGCATGGTCAAGGCGAGATGCATCGCCGCCGCGCACTGATCGATATTGTAGGGGTTCACAACGAGCGCGTCCGGCAGCTCGCTGGCAGCCCCGGTGAATTGGCTGAGAATGAGGACGCCCTGTTCATCGTCCCTGGCGGCGACGAATTCTTTGGCGACCAGGTTCATCCCGTCATGAAGGCTGCTGACAACGCACAAATCCGCCCCGCGGTAATGCATCATGACGTCCTGCACATCATGATGCTGAATGAGGAGATGAATGGGCCGGTAGGTCTCAGTACCAAATCGCGTATTAATGCGGTCGGCCAGCGCCAATACCTGTTGTTTGAACTGTGCATATTCCTCGATCTTCGAACGGCTGGGCGCGGCAATTTGGACAAACGTAAACCGCCCAATCCACTGGGGCTCCAGCTCCAAGAGTCGTTCGGCGGCCAGAAACCGTTCAAGGATGCCCTTCGTGTAGTCGAGACGTTCGATTCCCAATGCCACCCGGTGATCGGTCGGTAGCGCATAGATCTCCCGTATGCGCCTGCGGCATTCGGCGACGGAAGGTTGGTGAGTCAGCGCGCGGCTCGGCCACTCGATCGAGATTGGATAGGGATTGACCGCTGTCAGTTTCCCTCCGTATGACATGGTCGAACTGTCCCAGTCGATCCTCGTCTCGAGCGACCGATCCACCGTGTTGATGAAGTTACTGCAGTGAAAGCGCGTGTGGAATCCCAGGATGCTGCTGCCCAAGAGACCTTCCAAAATTTCGACATACCATGGACAAATCGCATAGCGTTCGGGATTCGGCCACGGGATGTGCCAGAACGTGATAATGGTGGCATTCGGCAGGTGATCCCGCACCATCTTTGGAACCAACGCGAGATGGAAATCCTGGATCAGCACGACGGGATTATCGGTTTTGGCTTCCTCCACGACTGTCAATGCGAACCGTTCATTAATGTCTTTGTACTGCTGCCAATCTGCGGACCGAAATACAGGACGCACGTGGGCCAGATGGCAGAGCGGCCAGATGCCTTCGTTTGCGAACCCGTAGTAATAGCCGGCTTCTTCTTCAGGGGTGATCCAGACTCTCCGGATATCGAATGAGGGCGCATCAGGCGGCACACGGACATGGCCGCGCGCGTCCACGACGTCTCGGTCCGCGCTGCCGTTTCCATGCGCGATCCACACGCCGGAGCAGGCTCGCATGATCGGCTCCAGAGCCGTAACGACCCCGCTAGCCGGCACTTGGACCTGAATGACGTCATCCTTCCAATTGTGAATGTACGGTTCGCGGTTCGACACAATCAGCACCTCGTCTCCGGCCAGATGGTCGTGGAGAATTGACTTCAGCGTGACAGGCTTCCAGCTCAACTGGCTTTCGTCCCGCATGCGCTTGTCGGCCTCAAGATCGTGGATGAGCGCGCGCAGATCTTTGGCGACGGGCTGCAACTCGGGGCCATGGTGCTTGTCTTTCTTTAAGGCAATGAACCCTTCGCCCCGCAGCATCGCCCGGACACCTGTCACCCACCCGCGCCAGCTCAAGTGGGCGACAAGTACGGTGACGGAAGAGATCACTGCCCCAATGATGGCAAAGAGGTAAAACAGATACCGCTTGGTATCGCTGCTCCGGCGTTGCACCCAGCTCATGTCGTGCACCAGCATAAGGCGGCCGAGGGGACCGCTATTGCCATCGATGCCAACGGCCGACACGTGTACGGCTCCGCGCGGCAACTGCACGAGAGCCGTGTGTCCGGTGAGCACCGTCGTGGCCCCCTCGCACGTGATGGCGTCCGGATAGGTGAATGTCTTGACCAGCAGGCGATTGTTGCGGTCGCAAAATCCGATGGCAAACAGCCGTTCATCCTGGATGATCCGGTTGAAATACGCCAACAGCTTCGTCTTGGATTCGGACACCAAGAGGTCGCCGAGGGGGCCTTCGACCATGCGGCCGACCAGTTCGGCGCGGATTTCAAGATCCTTCACGAACCATTTCAGCGTGAGGCTATCGACCAGGGGGATGACGGCATAGGCTAAGGCGGCCAGCACCAGAGCCAAAGGAAACAAAAAGCGCAGTGACAAGCGCATACATCACCTCTCGTTTACTTCGGCCGCAAAATGCCCTAGTGTGAGGACATGTATCCCTACTCTCTCATTGGCAATTGTCATACCTCGGCCCTCATCAATGCAACTGGGTCCGTCGAATGGATGTGCCTCCCCCGGCCGGACAGTCCGCCGGTCTTCGGACGTCTCTTAGACCCTGGAGGCGGTCATTTCTCCATCGCCAGTCCCCCATCGTCCATGGCATGCACGACCAGCCAATCGTATCTCCCCAATACCAACATCCTGTTGACGACCGTCACGCTTTCGAACGGTGACTCGTTTCAGATCACGGATTTCTGTCCCCGATTCGAGCAATACGGCCGCATGTATCGTCCTGCCGCCCTGTTCCGGCTCGTCGAGCCCCTGCAAGGCACACCGGCCATTGTGGTGAGCTGTCGTCCCGTCACCGGATGGGACAAGACCGTCGCGCCTCTGACCCGTGGCAGCAATCATCTGCGATACGACATTCGCGGGGAGTCGCTGCGCCTGCTCACCAATATGCCCTTGACCTATCTATGCGAAGAAACACCGGTTGCCCTGACGCGACATTTTTACTTCGGCCTCACCTGGGGCCTCGGCATCGAAGACGACCTCGTGAAAGTCACGCATGACTTTCTGGAACAAACGACCCGCTATTGGCGGTTGTGGGTCAAGCATTGTTCCGTTCCATTACTGCATCAGAAAGAAGTGATCCGATCCGCACTGGCCCTGAAGCTCCATTGCTACGAGGACACAGGAGCGATTCTGGCGGCGATGACGACCAGTCTGCCCGAGCAGCTGGCCGGCCCGCGGAATTGGGATTACCGCTACTGCTGGCTACGCGACGCCTACTTTACGCTCACGGCCTTCAACAATCTTGGGCACTTCGAAGAGATGGAAGCCTTTCTGAACTTCCTCCTGAATATCGCGCTCACGCATGAACATTCGCGAGACCGGCTCCGGCCAGTGTACACCCTGAGTCAGGGATTGCCCCTTCCGGAGATCGAGCATGCCAACTGGAAGGGATACCAAGGCAGCGCTCCAGTCCGCAGCTACAATCAGGCGGCCGATCAGGTTCAAAACGACGCGTATGGCGAGATGATTCTCACCTTCACGCCGATCTTTTTCGACGAACGGTTCGTGGATCTACGTACCCGGAACCTTGACGGCCTTCTCGCGCATCTGGCCCAGCTCTGCGCCAGAAGCATCGGGCGGCAGGACGCGGGGCTGTGGGAGATCCGGAGCGGCTGGCAAGAACATTCGTTCACAAACCTCTTGTGTTGGGCCGGCCTGGAACGCTTGGAACGGATCAAGCGGGCCGGATACCTCAAAGCGATCCAGCAGGACCTGACCGCCGATCGGCAGCGTGCCGCGAAGGCCTTGCTACGCGCTGTTCATGAGGGTTCTGTGCGCAACGGCCCAGACGATCCCAGCCATGACG
>DASTFK010000239.1:0-3937 GCA_035719945.1 Nitrospira sp. | reverse complement strand
CAATCAAGCCTGTCGTCGCCGGCCGGTTGACCAATAAGGATTCGGCAAGGTACCCACCCATGACACAACCAAGCGCCTCTTCGACCGTTCCCGCACAGCCTTCAGCTGCAGCCGCCGCTCCGACGAGTCAGATTGACTCGCTCGAATATTGGACAACGGGGGCCCGCGAAGTCCGAACATTCCGCGGACATTCGCACGGGGTTTGGTCCGTCGCGTTCGCGCCGGACGGCTTGACGCTCGCCAGTGCCGGTGTCGACCGTCTCGTCCGGATCTGGGACATTGAGACCGGCCGGCTGCTTCGGTCGCTGCGCGGCCATACTCACGATATCCGCGCCGTCGTCTATACGCCGGACGGTCAGTCGTTGGCTACGGGCAGCGAAGACCGGACAATCCGCTTGTGGAATCCCAAGACCGGCGAACCGTTGAAACTGCTCTTCACCCGCTACGATCACAACATCTGCAGCCTTTCGCTGTCCCCCGACGGCTTGATGCTGGCGCGAGGCAGCCACAACAAGGACATCAAGATCTGGGAAGTCACGACCGGAACCGAGTTGATGACCCTCCTGGGCAAAGACCAGTACGATCACCATTGGTCGGTCTGCGTGGCGTTCTCACCCGACGGCCGCCATCTGGCCAGCGGCATGGACATCGGAAAGATCAAGATCTGGGAAGTCCTACCCAGCGGCGAAGAGAAGGTTCTGCACAACGGGCACTGGCAGGAAACCGAGGAAGACTCGACCGAGACGCGTGGGTATTTTATCGAGGACGACGGCGGATTCCAAAAGCCGATGGACTATTGGATCGGGGCCATGACCTTCACGCCTGACACCAAGTACCTCATCACCGGCAGCCGCGATCAGACGATCAAAATATTCGAAATGCCGGAGGCGCTCGAGCAGCGAACGTTGAAGGGCCACGGAGGCTGGATCCGCTCCCTGATCGTCACGGCAGACGGTAAAGTCCTCATCAGCGCCAGCGACGACAACACCATCCGGTTCTGGGATCTGAAATCCGGCCGCTGCTTCCGCACGCTCAAGGGTCACACCGGCGGCGTGCGAGGCGTGGCGCTGTCCGCGGACGGCCTTCGCCTCGCAAGTGCGTCATGGGACCGGACGGTAAAATTGTGGGAAGGTGGGGCCGAACCAGCGGAGTAACGATCTGCCGGCCCCTGGTGCGGACGGTGGGCTGCTGCTCCAGCGATGGGTGAAACCGCATACCCTGCCGCTGCTTGGCTCCGCAACTTGTTCCGTTCGAGACTACGTCTAAACGGAACTTCGAACAATGCTCGCCATCGCCTGTGGCGACCTCAGCGACAGGCGATGCGACCCATCGCAAGTCGCAGCTAGCTCCACCATCCTCACCTTTTCACCTCAGAGACGAAAAGTGACAGGCCGCTTGTAGGCCTGTCACTTTACTCTTTCCTGCGCACGTCGACGGTAGGGCACCGCGTTCCCTCACCCTCACCTAAAAAGAAGAAGAGAAAAAACAAAAGGCGCCAGGTCGCTTTGAACCTGTCGCCTTTTCTATTATTTTTTCTCTTCTCTCTCTCGGAAGATTGTGCAGGCACGACAACTGAAAAGCTGAGCCACTTCATCGGAGAAACCGGGACCCATCGAGACTGTGCCGAGAAGGAAAGCTGGAACTGACCAACGCGTCACGGTCTGATAAGACCGTGACGGAGAGAATTCCAGAAGGAATTCCGCTCGGCACAGTCCGGAGAGGTGGTTTCGAGAGATGGGGAGCGAAGTTTTTCGGTTGGCGTCAGGCTGCTCTGTGTTTCATCTGCGTCACTTTGGCTCGTCTTCCTCCGGCTCGTCTTTGGCGGACGGGATGCCGTAGCGTTTGCATTTCTCCCAGAGCGCTTTTCGGGAGAGCCCCAGTATCTTTGACGCGGTCGTGCGGCTGCCTTCCACTTTTTCCAGCACCGAGAGTATGTACTCCTTCTCGAACTCCTCCCGCGCCGCCATGAGCGAATTCAATGGGCGCTCCGCCCTCTTTTGTCCCGTCAAACCTTCGCTGCAAAATCCACACGTGTCTTGAGGGACCCCGCCGGTGTAGGGACAGGTCTGAAAGCCGCACAAGTCCTGTGGCTGCACTGGTTCGCGGTCGCGTCCCAGCGCCACGGCCCGCTCGACCATGTTCTCGAGTTCCCGCACGTTGCCTGGGAACGAATAGCGCAGCAGCAGCTCCCGTGAGGTCGGCGAAAAGCCCTTCAGCTTCTTGTTCATCTTGACCGAACAGCTCTGCAGCACGTGGTCAGCGATGACCATGATGTCTTCCTGCCGTTTTCTCAACGGTGGAATCACGACCTGGACGACGTTCAAGCGGTAGAACAAATCTTCGCGGAACCGTCCCATCGACACTTCCTTGCGCAAATCCTTTTGCGTGGCGCACACCAGGCGGACATCGACGTCGATGGTCTCGTTGCCCCCGACCCGCTCGAATTTGCGTTCCTGCAGCACCCGCAGCAGTTTGACCTGTACGACCGGGGAAATCTCGCCGATTTCGTCGAGAAACAGCGTGCCGCGATGGGCCAACTCGAACCGCCCTCGCCGCTGCCGCAAGGCGCCGGTGAACGCGCCCTTTTCATGGCCGAACAACTCCGCTTCCAGCAGCGTCTCCGGCAACGCTGCGCAACTCACCTTGATGAGCGGATGCTGGCTGCGGGCGCTGTTCTGATGAATGGCATTGGCGACCAGCTCTTTCCCCGTGCCGCTCTCGCCCAGGATCAGGATCGTCGAATCGGTACCCGCCACGGTTTTGATCTTGTCCAGCACGCCGCGCATCTGGGTGTTGGTGCCGAGAATGCCGTTGAAGCAAAACTTGCTCTCCAACGTTTCCTTCAGGTCCTGATTTTCACGGCGCAACGCGATGACGCGTCCGACCCGTTCGACGATCAAGAGGAGCTCGTCCATCTGGAAAGGCTTCGTGATGTAGTCAAAGGCGCCCAGCTTCATGGCACCGACCGCGGACTCCACCGACCCGTGGGCCGTGATCATGACGACCTCGGTCTCGGGCGACTTGTCTTTCGTGGCCTTGAGAACTGTGAGCCCGTCCGCGCCTGGTAGCCGCAGATCGGTGATGACCAGATCGAAGGTTTTCTGTCGCAGCACGTCGAGGCCTTCCGTGCCCGACGCCGCGGCACGGACATCGTAGCCGACCGCTTCCAGGGCGTCGACCATCGACAGCCGTATGAGGGGCTCGTCGTCGACCAACAGGATGGCCATCCCCTTCATGACACTCTTTCCACTAATGACCGCTCTCTCGACAACGGTAGACATAAGGTAAATGTGGTTCCTTTCCCGACTTCGCTTTCCACCAAAATCTTACCACCATGCCGCTCTGCAATGCCGAGACTTACGGAGAGCCCCAACCCCGTCCCCTCGCCTTCGCTCTTGGTCGTGAAAAACGGATCGAAGATGCGCGGCAGCACTGTCGGCGGAATGCCGGAGCCTGTGTCGCCGACCTCGACCCGGCACACGCCTTCGGCGACCGTCGTTCGGATCGTCAACACCCCGCCGCCTTTCATGGCTTGCACGGCGTTCAGAATGAGGTTCATCAAGACCTGCTCGATCATGTGCCTATCCACCATAAGGCTCGGCAAGGCGGGGCCCAGTAGCCTCTCGAGCCGGATGAGATTCGGCGCGAATAAGTGGTTCGTGAGCACGAGCACGCGGTCGACGATCTGATTGATGTCAGTGGAGCTGAACTCGGGCTCGTGCTGCTGCGAAAAATCGAGCAGTTGCCGCACGATCTTCTGGACGCGCCGGACACCGTCCTCCATCGACACCCAGTATTCTTCTTGACGCGCGGGGGACAGGGTGCCTTTGCGCAGGTTATACAGACAGTTCAGGATACCGGCGAGTGGGTTGTTGATTTCATGAGCGACGCCGGCGGCCAGTTTTCCGACGGATGCCAGCTTCTCGGAATTCCTAAT
>DASTFK010000238.1:0-5416 GCA_035719945.1 Nitrospira sp. | reverse complement strand
CCAGCCCTGCCGCGTCGAGACGCGGCTTGTCCGCAAACTGCTGAGCTGATGCGGTCGTGCTGCACGACGGCGAGCACCCTCATCCCACTCCCGCCTCTTTCAGCACCTGGCCCGTATACGACCGCTTTGTGCGTGCGATCTCTTTGGGCGGCCCCTCGGCCACAATTTCACCGCCGCGGTCTCCGCCTTCCGGACCCAGATCGACGATCCAATCGGCATTCCTGACCACGTCCAGGTTGTGCTCGATCACGAGGACCGTGTTCCCCGCTTCGACGAGACGATCGAGGACATCGAGCAAGCGCTGCACGTCGGCAAAATGCAATCCGGTCGTCGGCTCGTCAAGGATGTACAGCGTGCGCCCAGTCGCCCGCTTCGATAATTCACGGGAGAGTTTCACTCGCTGCGCTTCGCCGCCGGAGAGCGTGGTCGCCGACTGGCCGAGCTTCACATAGTGCAGCCCGACATCATGCAAGGTCTGCAGTTTGGCTTTGATCAGCGGGATATGCTCAAAAAATTCCAGGGCCTCGTCCACCGTCATGTTCAGCACATCGGCAATGCTCTTGCCTTTGTGCAGAATCTCCAACGTCTCACGGTTGTAGCGCTGACCTTTGCACACTTCGCAGGTGACGTACACGTCCGGCAGAAAATGCATCTCGATTTTGATCAGCCCGTCCCCTTGACAGGCTTCGCACCGCCCGCCTTTGACATTGAAACTGTAGCGGCCCGGCTTGTACCCGCGGACGCGAGAGTCCGGAAGATTCGAATAGAGATCGCGGATATGCCCAAAGAGTCCCGTATACGTGGCGGGATTCGAACGGGGGGTCCTCCCAATCGGCGATTGATCGATGTCGATCACCTTATCCAGCGCCAGGACACCGTGAAGGTCTTTGCAGCCGTCGATCTTCGGCTTCTTGTGGTACAGGAGCTGCGATAACGAGTGAAACAGCACTTCGAGCACGAGCGTGCTCTTGCCCGATCCCGAAACGCCGGTGACACAGGTCAACAATCCTAATGGAAGGCGTGCCGTGACATCCTTCAGATTATGCTTGTTCGCACC
Source organism: Nitrospira sp. (assembly GCA_035719945.1). Lineage (GTDB taxonomy): Bacteria > Nitrospirota > Nitrospiria > Nitrospirales > Nitrospiraceae > Nitrospira_C. The sequence continues at coordinate 4,359 of DASTFK010000238.1, read as the reverse complement.
GACGACGGACAGGAACCCCTTCGGCTTTCGTTCCCGCCGAGGAACGGAGACCGCCTGTAGGCCGCGAAGATACTGGCCGGTCAGCGATTGAGGATCGGCCATGACCTGTTGCGGCGTGCCCTGCGCAATGACGTGCCCCCCGAGCGAGCCGGCGCCTGGCCCCATATCAAGAATGTGATCCGCGGCCAGCATCGTTTCGGCATCGTGCTCCACGACCACCACTGTGTTCCCGAGATCGCGTAACCGGAGCAGTGTCTGCAAGAGCCGGCGATTGTCGCGTTGATGCAGGCCAATGGACGGTTCATCGAGAATGTACAGGACTCCCACGAGTCCCGACCCGATCTGCGTGGCGAGCCTGATGCGCTGGCCTTCGCCTCCGGAGAGGGTCGCCGCGGCCCGATCGAGCGTGAGATAATCGAGGCCCACGTTCACGAGAAACCCGAGCCGTTCCCTGATTTCCTTCAGAATGCGATGGGCGATGACCATTTCACGCTCGGTGAAGGTCAGCGAAGCAAAAAAGTCGGCCGCCACTCTGACGGACCGGCGCGTCACATCGGCGATCGATTGCTTGGCGATCTTGATGGAAAGGCTTTCAGGTCTCAGTCTGGCGCCATGACAGGCTTCACAGAGTTCGAGCAGTGTGAAGTCCTCGTCTTCGGGAGCGTCTGCCGTCATCGCATATCCGATTCCGTCACAGACCGGACAGGCGCCGTGCGGGCTGTTGAACGAGAAGATGCGCGGCGTGATTTCCGGATAACTCACGCCGCAGCGGATGCAGGCAAGCTTTTCACTGTAGAGCAGCGTCCTGTCGTCCTCGGTCAGCACACCCACCAGGCCGCCCGTCAGCTTCAACGCGGTTTCGACGGAGTCGGCCAGCCGCCGCGCCAGCGCGTCTCCCGGCTTCATGACCAAACGATCGATGACGATCTCAATCGTATGCTTCTTCTGTTTGTCGAGACTGACGTCATCGCCTAAGTCCACCGGTTTGCCGTCGATACGCGCCCGGACATAGCCGGCCCGCCGCATCTCGAGAAGCTCTTTGCGGTATTCGCCTTTCCGGCCACGGACGATCGGCGCGAGAATCTGAAACTTGCTGCCTTCGGGCAGCGCGCCGATGGCATCCACCATCTGCTGCACCGTCTGAGCGGTGATCTCATGGCCGCATTGGTGGCAATAGGGTCGCCCGACGCGCGCGAACAATAGGCGCAGATAATCATAAATTTCCGTGACCGTGCCGACGGTCGAGCGCGGATTGTGGCTCGTGGATTTCTGCTCGATCGAGATGGCGGGGGAGAGCCCTTCGATCGAATCGACATCGGGTTTCCCCATCTGCTCCAGGAACTGACGGGCGTAGGCCGACAGGGATTCGACGTACCGGCGCTGTCCCTCCGCGTAGATGGTGTCGAAGGCGAGCGAGGATTTTCCGGAGCCGCTCAAGCCGGTGATGACGACCAGCTTGTCGCGGGGGATCTCGACGTCGATGTTCTTGAGATTGTGTTCGCGCGCGCCCTTGATGATGATGGAGTTACCCATGGACGCAAGATTATAACATTCGAAGCGGTCGCGCTGTAGGAGCCATCGCCTGAAAAAATCCACTCGGCAGGTTGGACTGAACCGGCAGGACGTTCAGAAAGCCCGCTGGCTGTTTCAACATCCGGTTGCTTGCCTTGACAAAGCCGGAAACCGGGTGCTACCACCCATCTCCATGCTATTCATGGGGGAATCCGTGACCGATCACCCGCTGCGGGAGATTCCAGCCAGCACGATTTCGACCTGGTCGGGCTCCGCGCGCGAGCAAGCGGTCCAGCGCATGTTCACGTCCATTGCGGGAGTCTACGATCTCAACAACACGCTCCTCAGCTTCGGACTGCATTACCGCTGGAAGAAACTTACTGCGGCCTATGTGCCTTGCGTGAAAGATGGGACCGCGCTGGACGTCGGCGCTGGGACCGCCGATCTTGCGCTGTTTGTGGAGTCTCGCATGGGCGCCCATGGACGCGTCATCGCCTCCGACCTCAATCACGCCATGCTCGCGGAAGGGCTGAAGAAGATCGGCGGGAAGGGTCTGAGCGGGAAGATCACCTGCCTGCAGGCCAATGCAGAACATCTGGGATTCGACGACAACACGTTTGACGCCGTCACCACGGGGTTCTGCATGCGCAATGTCGGAAACCTCGCACAGGCAATCGTCGAGATTCGTCGCGTCATGAAGCCGGGCGGCACATTTGTCTGCCTTGAATTCTCCCGTCCGGTCTTCGGCTGGCTCCGCGCTCTGTACGACTGGTATTCATTCAAGCTGCTTCCGTGGATCGGCACAAGAGTGGCGCGGGACACAACCGGCGTCTACGAATATCTGCCCGCGTCGATCCGCACGTTTCCCGATCAGGAGCGGCTCTGTCACATCCTTCGCGACGTGGGCTTTCGCGAAGTCTCGTATCGCAATCTCACCGGCGGGATCGTCGCCATTCATCGAGCCGTGAAATGAACTCGGTACTCTACATTTTTCTTCCCTGCAAGAAGGTCTACCCGATCGGTATCACTTATCTTGCCGATTTCCTTCACCGCCGGAAGCCAGAGGTTCGCCAGCGCATCCTCGATCTGTCGCTATACCCCGTCCCGCAACGGAGGCGCGCCATCCGGGAGGTCACCGCCGAGTTTCAGCCGGATCTCGTCTGCTTCTCTTGGCGGGATATTCAAATCTTCTCGCCGCACGAGGGGGACTCTTCCCTGGAGCACGCCTTCAATTTTTATTTTGCGAGCAATCCCATCAAGCGCATTGTTGCGTCCTTCGCAGGACTGAAACAGCTGTACCGGTACTACAGCCATATTCATACGATCCTTTCTTATCCCTGGTTGGTGCGAAAAGAATTTCCCAAGGCCCAGATCATGATCGGAGGCGGCGCCTTCACCGCCTTCGCTGATCAGCTCATCGAGAGATTGCCGGAAGGCACCATCGGCCTGCTCGGAGAGGGCGAAGATGCGATTCTGAAAGTGCTCGAGGGCCGGTCGATCGAGGACGAACGGTACATTGTCAAGGAAGGGAACCAAATCAAGAAGGGACGGCAGGGCTCGCCGGCGCTGCTCGACGCCCTCACGGTAGACCTGCCCTACCTGACCACGATTTTTCCTCAATACCGTGAGTACGTTGGGGAATCCATCGGTGTGCAATCGAAACGAGGCTGTCCATACGACTGTGCGTTTTGTCTGTACCCCTATATCGAAGGAAAACGCGTCCGCTACCGACCGGCCGAAATGGTCGTGCGGGACATCTCCCAGCATTACCATCAATGGGGGGCCCGTCGATTCTGGTTCACCGATGCACAGTTCATTACCGGCAAGGAAGCCTATCCCCAATGCATCGAGATTCTGGAGCGTATCGTCAGCGAGAAGCTGGACATCGAATGGTCCGGCTACATCCGGACCTCATTGATCACGCCTGAATTGGCCAGATTGATGGTACGGTCGGGCGTCGGTGATTTGGAAGTGGCGATCACTTCCGGCTCCCAGGAGGTCCTCAACAACCTCCATATGGGCTTCAAACTCGAGCGACTGTATGACGGCTGCCGGTACCTCGCGGAGGCGGGGTTCAGGGGCAAAGTCATCCTGAATTATTCGCTGAATAGCCCGAAAGAAACGGAAGAAACGCTCTTGCAAAGCGTGGAATCCTACAAGGTCGTCGCATCGATCTTGGGCGAAGAGCGAGTTTTCCCCCTGATGTTCTTTCTCGGAATCCAGCCGAATACCGACCTCGAACAGCGTTTGCTCGAAGAGGGTTACCTGTCCGCCGGCTATAATCCTCTCATGCTGACACCGACCAGTATCCGGAAGTTGCTCTATAATCCGGCCCCCCTCAACACCTTCATCGCAAAGGCCTGCCTGCGTGCCTGGGAACGCAAGGAAGGCAGCAGAGACCCGCGCAGATGGACCGGCTCTCTGTCCCAAACCGCCGGCTCGGAAGATTCATATGCAGACAAGAGCTTGAGCCGCGGCATTGAAGGCAATTCCGGACGGGATGCGCTCCTCTCCTTGGAGGAGATCCTGCGTTCACGCCCCCCACATTCGTCATCCGCTCGGGAGCCAAAAACTCACGCGACTTCGGCCGGTTAGACTATTTCTTCATTCTTGCAATCCCCTTCTGGCCAGTGCTATCATTCGCGCTCTTTCACACCCGGGGCAAGACGACAACCGATTAATTTTCTTGACGTTTGCACCAGTCTGCCCGGGTCCGGAGAGCGCCTGTGAGGAGGCATTTTGATGTATAAGACGATTTATATTCCCGTCGATAATTCCGACCATTCCAACCAGGCGGTGGACACCGGTGTCCATCTGGCCAAACTCTTCGGCTCGAAGATCGTGGGG
>DASTFK010000237.1:0-4841 GCA_035719945.1 Nitrospira sp. | reverse complement strand
CGGCATGCGCATGGGAGAAGTGTTGCTTGCGCGGCTTGCTGCGGGCGGGCGCAGTCTGTATGTCGGGGCGGGCGTCGCAGAGTTGCCGGTGTTGCTCGTCGAGTCGCTCGAGTTGCATCGAACCGTGCTGCCTTGCAATCTGCGCTCCTCCGAAGTCGCGACGCTGAACCGGGCCTGTCGCGGGCTTCCTCTACGATTTCATGCGATGGATGCCGGCATTGCTCGCGGGTCCTTTGATCATCTGTGGATCGTGAGCGTCTTGAACGATCCTGAGCGGTTTCCGCATCTCGCGGCGTTGTCGTATGGGCGCGCCGTTCCGTTGACGTTCAATCCCGGCGTCTTTGTGAGGGAGCGCCGCATTGTACGGTCCCTCGTCAATCGCTGCATGTCCAAACTCCGCTTGCCGGCAGTCGTGACGACCTCCGTGGAGGAGGTCAACTGGATCGCGGACTGGTGCCACAGGAAAGCCATTCCCTACCTGGTCGAGCGGCGGCAGTTTCAATCGGCGCTAGTGGGGGATCCTATTTGTGTGCTCAGGGTCGGCACAAGGCGGAGGGCAAAGGCGTAACGAACGGGATCATGGGTGAAAACCAGTTCTGGGGCTGTGCGAATCATCCATGTACTGGCCTGCGTACTTCACATAGTTGGCGGACGATTCTCGAATCCATGACAACTCCTTTTCGGTGACCGGACGACGAACCTTCGCCGGCGAGCCGAGCACGAGGCTCTTCGGGGGAACGACGGTGCGTTCAGTGACCAGCGCTCCGGCACCGACCACCGAATCCTCGCCGATCACGGCGCCGTCCATGATGATGGCGCCCATGCCGATCAGCACGCGGTCTTTGATGGTGCAGCCGTGCAGCACGACGTGGTGGCCGATCGTGACGTCGCTGCCGATGATCAACGGATGGGTATCGTGCGTCACATGCAGCATGCAGAGATCCTGCACATTGGTCCGGTCGCCGAGGCGGATGTAATGCACATCCCCCCGGATCACGGCGTGAAACCAAATGCTGCACTGCTCGCCCATGACGACGTCACCGATCACGATCCCGGTGTCCTCGATAAAGCAGGACCTTGGAATGGTGGGTCTGATCCCTTGAAACGTCCTAATCATCGTCCGCACGATAGGGGAATTGGCCTCTTGTCTGCAAGGGGCTCGTTGACAGTCTTTTGGGGCCTCTCGTAGACTGACAGCCTTATGAGTCAAGCGCTTATTCAATTGGGCCGCCAGAACAAGGCCGCCTCATCGGCGGGGTCCGGCAAAAAGACGACGGTGGGCTTCGTCAATCTCGGCTGCACGAAGAATCAGGTCGATTCCGAAATCATGTTGGGCACGCTTGCTGCCGACGGATTCGAGCTGACCGGCAATCCGAAAAAGGCCGAGGTCGTCATTATCAATACCTGCGGGTTCATTGAAGAGGCCAAGCAGGAGTCCATCAACACGATCCTGGAGCACGCGAAGCTCAAGCAATCGGGTGCCTGCCGGGTGCTGATTGCCGCCGGCTGCCTGGCCCAGCGCTACCAAGGCGATTTGCTCAAAGAGCTTCCCGAACTCGACGGTGTCGTCGGTACAGGCGAGTTCGGGAAGATTGCCGTCATCTGCCGCGACCTACTCGCGCCAAAGACCCGGCGCCAACGGTTATGGATCAGTCAGCCTCCCTACCTGTACGACGAGATGGCGCCTCGCCTTCGTCTCGGGGCACCGCATAGTGCCTATGTGAAGATTGCCGAGGGATGCAACCGCAACTGCGCCTTTTGCGCCATCCCGCTGATGCGCGGCAAACAACGAAGCCGGCCGGTCGAGTCCATCGTGGCGGAGGTACGGCAATTGGCCGGAGAAGGCGTCAAAGAGATCAATCTCATCTCGCAGGACACCGTGAATTACGGCGTCGATCTCGGCCTTCGTCATGGTCTCGTGTCTTTGCTGGGGGAGCTTGTGAAGGTGAACGGCCCGCGCTGGATCAGGCCCTTTTATTTGTATCCGCAGCAAGTGACGGACGAGCTCCTGGACCTTTACGCGGGAGAAGAGCGGATTGCGAAGTACATCGATATGCCGCTTCAGCACATCAACAGCCTCATGCTCAAGCGCATGCACCGCTTGGGCGACCGGCGTACCATCGAAACGCTGGTGGAGCGCATCAGAACCCGGATTCCCGGCGTGATGTTCCGTACCGCATTCATTGTGGGGTTTCCCGGTGAAACCGATGAAGCGTTCGAAGAATTGAAACGTTACGTGGAACAGGCGGAGTTCGATCGCGTTGCGGCATTTCTGTACTCCGACGAGGAAGGCACCCCGGCCACCGAACTCAGCGAAAAGATCGACCGCTCGCTGATGGAGGAGCGTCGCAATGAGCTGCTGGCGGTTCAGGAGACGATCGCTGCGGCAAAAAATATCGAACGCATCGGCTCGACGCTCGAGGTGATGGTGGACGGTCCTGCTGAGGAGGACGGTCACTGGCTGGAAGGCCGGCACGAGGGACTGGCACCCGAGATCGACGGCGTCGTCTACATCAACGGTTCAGACAACCCGAGCGTTCCGGACCCGGGAGCCTGTGTGAAGGTCCGGATTACCGACGCGACGACGTATGATCTGACGGGGCATGTCCTGGGAGAAGCTTCAGCATCCGGCGTCCAAACACCCGGCGGGCGAGGCCCGCGAGGGGGCTATCGTTAGACAACCCCCTCGGGGACACTGCAACTTAGACCTTGGCGCTCAAGAATAACGATGCACCACGGCGGTTGATCAAAATCAGCACGTTCTCGCCTTTCTTCACCCCCGACGAGACCTTTTCGAACTCCTTCACCGACTTCACCGACTGCCGATTGATCTCCCGGATCACGTCTCCCGGCATCAGCCCGGCTTTGTCGGCGCCGCTCTCCGGTTCGACGCTCGTGACCACGACGCCCTGAGTCTTCCCCTTGAGTCCCAGCTCTTTCGCGGTGTCGCGGTCGAGGTCCTGGACAGCCACTCCTGCAAACGCGTACTCCTTCTCATCGCCTTCGGCCTTGGCAATCTTCGGGTCACCAGGCTGTTCGGCGATGGTGACGTTGAGATCCTTCTCATGGCCGTCGCGCAGGATCTTCATCGGCACCTTGGAGCCGACGATGGTTTTGGTCACCAAGCGCTGCAGCGCAACCGCATCCTCCACCGAGGAGGCTTGATAGGACACGATGACGTCGCCTTGTTGCAGCCCGGCGTGATCGGCGGGGCTGTCTTCCTTCACGTCGGTGACCAAGGCGCCCTTCCCGTTGGTCACACCGAAGGACTTCGCGAGATCCTGATTGAGGTCCTGAATGCCGATGCCCAGATATCCGCGGACGACTTTGCCATGCTTCACCAGGCTCTCATAAACCGGCTGGCCCATGCTGGTCGGCACGGCGAAGCCGACGCCCTGATAGCCGCCGCTTTGCGAAAAGATCGCCGTGTTGATCCCGACGAGTTCGCCCTTGGTGTTCACCAAGGCGCCGCCGGAGTTACCGGGATTGATGGCGGCATCGGTCTGAATGAAATCCTCGTACTGGGTGATGCCCATGCGTCCACGGCCCAGCGCGCTGACGATGCCGAGCGTCACCGTTGAATTCAACCCGAACGGATTGCCGACCGCTAGGACATATTCCCCGACCTGCAGCTTTGAGGCGTCTCCCCAGGGGACGACGGGAAGATTCTTCCCGTCGATCTTGACCACGGCCAAGTCAGTTTTCGGATCCGCGCCCACGATCTTCCCGTGGAATTCCCGGGTGTCGGGGAGCGTGACCGTCACTTCCCGAGCGCCGTCGATCACGTGATTGTTGGTGAGCACGTAACCGTCGGGCGACACGATGACGCCGGAGCCTTGCCCGCCTCCGTGAAACCCACGCGGGGCGCGGGGATCCATCGGACCTTGGGGACCTTGCGGACCACGAAACTTCGGTCCGAACGGACCATTAGGTCCTCCGAAGAACTCTTCCATGCGGTCCCGCAATTCGTTTTCACCGCCTCGGCCGGAAATCTTTTCGCCGATGACCGTCGTGATGTTGACGACCGCTGGAGTCACCGCTTTCGCGACGTCCGTGAAGCCGTTCGCCGGAAGCGCGCCTACGGGCGCGGCGACCGTCGCGGTCGCTGCCGTTGACCCTGTGGCGGGAAATGGAGCGAAGGATTGACTGCCGACAAAGAAAACTGCACCCAGGACGGCCATACCGGTCATCATGCCGAGCGTGTTCCGAAGCAACTGACTCATACGACCTCCTTGTTGGTGAAGAATGGGAATTACCGACGGTCTCGTCTGAAAATCCATATCGAGGACGATAACAACCGGCAATGAGAGATCGATTAGGAGGGTATTAGAAGTTGCTAAGAGGATGGCGGAGCCAACGGGAGCAGGACGGTAAAGATCGAGCCCTTGTTCGGCTCGCTCTGCACTTCGATGCGTCCATGGTGGGAGTCTGCAATCCAAGCGCAGATGGCGAGGCCCAATCCCGTGCCTTTCTTCGTGTGGGTCCTCGCGTCGTCTGTCCGGTAGAACCGATCGAAGATGCGTTGTTGATCTTCGCGCGAAATGCCGATGCCCTGATCCGCGATGATGAACTTGGCTTGATTGCCTTGCGTGATCAGGGAAATGTCCACCGTCCCGCCGGGACGTGAATATTTGACGGCGTTGTCCACGAGGTTCAGAAACAGCTCGCGCAAGCGCAATTCGTCGCCCAACACGACGGCCGGCATCACGAGTCCCAGCACGACTTGGACATTCCGCTCCTGGCCGAGCAGCGACGCCTGCCGGTGGATGTCTTCCAGCAGTGACTCGAGTTTCACCGGCAGCCGCTCTGTCTTGACCTCGCCCATGTCCGCGCGGGACAAA
>DASTFK010000236.1:0-2653 GCA_035719945.1 Nitrospira sp. | reverse complement strand
GGGCTTTGCGATCGTCACACCCTCGCCGTACATCGACCTCGGCGTCATCACCAAGGGACTGACGGGACATCCGGAAGCGATCAACAGCCAGTTCGTGATCAGCTATCCGATGGTGTTGAATCTCCTCAAGGCCCACCCACTTGACCAGATGCAGGCCATCCTCGCGAAAAGTTTTGCCCAATTCCAACTGAATCAGCGTGCCGAGGTGCTCGAACGAAAACTCGACGAGATACACCGGCAACTCGAACCCTATGGCCCCCGCGTGTGCACGGACTGGATTTCCCAGTGGCAATTGTTCGATCATGTCCGCCGCCAGCGGGCGCACCGGACTCCAGCCAGAAGACATGAGCCGCCTGACGTGGCGGCGCGGTTTCATTTCCTCACAGCCGGACGCGTTGCCGGCCTCTCAAAAAGCCGCGGTGTCGTGTTGAGGCAATACCGGAGCAAGGGACAGAAAAGTCCAATGGTAACGTTGCTGCGGCCGGGAGGCGCGATCACGGAATGTCCGGCGGCGATCGTCACCGAAGTGTTCGACCATGTACTGGACTGCGTGGAAGCGCCGGTCTATCCCTGGAGCACGCCGGAAAGCATCGAACAGGTGCTCCGTGAATTGGAAGAGTTGCCCCCTCGCCTGCCCGTCCTACCGATCCTGGTCCCCAAGGAGGAGTTGATTCCCGACGCCATCGTGCAGACGTTAGGTGATTTTTCCTGTCCAACCTGCCCGTCGCGGTCCGCCTGTCAGAAAGATCACGCACATGCCTCAAAGCTCCGTCAGGAACAGCACCGTCATACGAGAGCGATTCAGGCGCTCCGAACCAGTCTGTGGCACCGCTTTCAGGAAAAAATCGATGCCCTGCAGCGCTTCGGCTACCTCTCGCCCACCGTGCAACTGACGGAAACCGGTGAATGGGCCAGGCTCATCCGCATCGACCATTCGCTCTTGATCACCGAGCTCGTCCGTGCGGAAGCCTTCTCGGGCGCCTCGCCGGCATTATTGGCAGCTGTGATGTCGAGTATTGCCCACGACGACGACCGCCCGGGCGCATTCCCCCGCATCAGCCCAGGGCTCGCCTCTCTGCTGGCGCAGGTGCGCAAATTGGCTGAATCGCTCTCGCCGTTCGAAGATCCTCCGCTTCTCCGGGCCGACATCGCCGCGATCACCGAACAGTGGATTGGCGATCCTACGCTCACGTGGATCGGACTGTGCAAGAAAACCACGATGGCGGAAGGCGACATCTATCGGGTACTTGCGCGGACCCTGGAATTTCTCTCGCAGTTGCACGGGTTGAGGCACACGCACCCGTCGCTGGCGGAGAGCGCCTCCCAGGCGATTGCGACACTGCGTCGGGGCGTGTTGGAAGAACTTCCATGATAAGGATCGAGCGTACTCGTGACCACTGAAGAACTCGAACGGCTTCTTGTCGAACAACCGATTGGCGTGCTCCATCGTCTCGCGCGTGGCCGGGTGCATCGGCATTTTCGTGCAGGGAAGCGGCGGCTGATCGAGCTGTTGCTACAACACTCAGCGGAAAACCGCCAAGGGTTCGAATCGGATCTACTGGCGTTGATCGCCGACCGGCAGTCCCAGCCGTCCCAGTCCCAGCCAGTTAGACCCGCCGCACGCCCCGCCGTCGAGCGACCGAGAGCAGCGGCGCATGGTCGCCCTCATTCCGCCCATCACGAACCGGAACATCATGAACCTCCTGTTGCACTGGGCGCCTGGCTCGAAGGGATCGGCGTGCCTCCACCCCAGCCGTTCGTTCCCGACCCCTGGCAGGAAGAGGCGCTGGCAAAGTTGCAACAGGGCGACGTGATCGTGAGCGTGCCAACGGGAAGCGGAAAAACTTATGTCGCCGTGGAGGCCGCGCGGCGCGCCATGGAGGAAAACCGCACGGTGATCTACACCTCGCCGCTCAAGGCGCTGTCGAACACGAAATACACGGAATTTTGTCGCATCTTCGGCGCAGAACAGGTCGGGATTCTGACGGGCGACCGGCGCGACAACGCACAGGCGCCGCTATTGATCATGACCACCGAGATCCTGCGCAATCTGCTCTATGACGCGGCCGGTGGAGAAATCGATTTGCGACTCGACACCTTAGGGCTCGTGATCATGGACGAATCCCAGTACCTTGCGGATCCGGAGCGTGGAGTCGTCTGGGAAGAAACCATTATTTTCTGCCCGTCTCAAGCGAGACTCTTGCTCCTCTCCGCCTCGATCGGTAATCCGCACGATATTGCTGACTGGCTGACGTCCATCCGGACTACCCCCTGCTACTTAATCAAGCACAGCAAGCGGACGGTACCTTTACGGGCCGGCTACCTCCATCCGGACGGCAAGCTGACACCGCTTTTCCGGACAATCGGCATTCCACACGGCCACCCAAACTACTTGCATCCCGAAGCCCGCCGCCTCTTCGCCCGCTATGAAGACGAAACCATGCCTTCCGGCCGCCGGCGCTGAACCGTCCCATCATTCATTCATAGGCTGTTCAGAAAGACTCGTTTTTCACCCACCCACCCCGATGCACTAAGGCGCATCGTTCCACGGTCGGCCGCAGCATGATGGGTCACGAGAATGCAGCTTGGTGAAAGGCGCGTCTTGGCGCGCCAGGGCGGGTAGGTGATAATGCCGTCTTTATCAACAGCCGTT
>DASTFK010000235.1:0-2358 GCA_035719945.1 Nitrospira sp. | reverse complement strand
ATCCAACATCTGATCCGCCTCGTCCATCACGAGCCACGTCACGGCACCAAGGTACAAGTGGCCGGACCCTGCAAGGTCCAGTAGCCTGCCAGGCGTCCCGACAACGACCCTAGGCGCATGCCGAAGCGCGCGGTAATGCCGCTCGATCGGCGTCCCACCGTAGACGGCCAGTGATGTGACCGTCGGCGGCGCATATTTTCGTAGTTCCGTATCAATCTGAAGGGCCAGCTCTCTGGTTGGAGCGAGAATCAAAAACTGGGGACCTCTTTTTCCTGAACCGCCTGATGTCGAAAGCGGCGTGCCTTCGCTTGAGACCGGCCGCAAGGCCCGCTCGATCATCGGCAGCAGAAAGGCGAGGGTTTTTCCGCTCCCCGTTTTGGCCTGCGCCATGACGTCCCTCCCGGCAAGAGCAGGTGGAATAGCCGCCTCCTGAATCGGCGAAGGGGACGTGATCCCAGCTTGAAGCAATCGCTGGGCAAGAAACGGGGGCAAACTCATCTGAGCAAACATAGACATTAACACTCCTTGTGTGGATCAACTTCCTGGGACTGCAAGACGGCCGTTCATCCGGCCGGAAAACGCATCGGATAGATGGGCAATTCTAGGAAGGATATTAGCGGGGCTGCCGACATGGCAGCCCCGACGTGAAAAACTACGGCTCGTGCTTAATGCCGGCCGCCACCGAACCCGCCGCGGCCTCCTCCGCCGCCAGCGCGTGGTTCCTGCGGACGCGCTTCGTTGACAGTCAACGTGCGGCCGCCCAGTTGGGTACCGTTCAACGCGGCAATCGCCGCCTGAGCCTCCGAATCCCCGGACATCTCCACGAAGCCGAAGCCTCGGGACTGACCGGTGAATTTATCAGTGATGATTCGGGCTGACGCCACCGCCCCATGCGCAGCGAACAGATCGCTCAGTTGCTGCTCGGTTGTGGAATACGGCAAACCCCCAACGTAAATCTTCGAACCCATCGGGTTCCTCCTTTGAGAAATTGGTGTTGTCTTGGACTCGAGAAGAGGTGAGGAAGGAATGGGCCGAAGACGCAAAACACGATGGCGACTCAGGTCTGGCTTCCGATCAGATTCCCGGGCAGAACCAAAACAACACACTATCAAGCCTTGTGACTCTCTACTGCATCACCACCAGGCCTTTCGCGGTGATACACGCGTGCACTGTAGCGCATGACCGGAACAAATGCAAGCCAACCACGTATTTAATACGCTGCGGGGTTTGATACGGGGCGCTGCGAGAATAGCGGGACGGCATGCAAGCTATCGAAATGCAAGGGAGATTTTCCACGCACGACGAGGCCCACTTGCCCCAATCCAAGCGTTTGATCCTGCACGGACAACAGAAGCCGTCCGTCGAAAAATACCTCGATGACATCCTTGCTGATAATGGTGTCGCGATTCATTCGCAACGAATGCCAATCGACCGGCTTGGGAGTAACGGCGGTCTCGCCCAGCACCGTCACTTGGTCGCCGAGCACACGCACGACCTCCAGCTTCTTGGCTGCCAGATCGACGATCGCGGCGTAAAAGTGCTGTTCGTCCTTCAGGCCGATGACGATCCCCCCCTGCCCCACGCCTCCCTCCTCGGGATAACGCAGCCGGACGGTCACGTCCGGGTATTCGTATTGGAGTTTATCCGCGACCAGCAGTTGATAGCAGGAACCCGTTTGGCACGATGACTGCGCCTTGAGGATATTGGGAGGAGAAGGGGCTTCTTTTTCTGGCGCGATGGTCCAGACCGGGGTGGGGGCGGCGTCTCCGCCGACCACGAACTGGGAAAACCCGGAAAGGGCGTCCTCTGAAGTCTGTTGATCGAAGGTCCAGCGGTGAAACAACTCACCCAAGGCTTGCTGCTTGAAGTTCGCTTGTTTCTCCGCGGAGGTTTCCAGCTGGATCGCGGATACGGGCACCGGCGACAGCGGGCTCTGAGTGAACATGAGTGCGAGCACGGGGAAAAGCCAGGGTGTGGTGATTCGGTGCATGCCTCCATTCATCGGCGGCTTTCTTTCGACGCCGCGGTTTTCATGTCGATGATCTCGCCCTGGAGCCGATCCCGCTCGGTCAAGATCTTTTTCCGACGTCGCCAGCGATCCAATGTCCACCAGCGGAGCTTGTCCTGAAACGTCACGGCCGGCAATTGAGCGCTCCCGCTTGGAGCATGCTGGAAATCATAGCCCTCATGCCGGTCACGGTTCGCGAAGAACCGCCGGTAGAGATGATCATAAATGCCGCGGGAACCGTCGCCTGTCGCCATCGTGCTTCCTTAAAGTATCCCCTCGAGCTGTTGCGCGTCTGTCACGGGCGGGGAGCAGGTGTGGTGCTGGCACACATATGCGGTGGGACGGCCATC
>DASTFK010000234.1:0-4635 GCA_035719945.1 Nitrospira sp. | reverse complement strand
GCGCCGGATTTGGGTGACACCATTGGCCATCGAATCCCATCCTAACAGAAGCGGCACCGAGCGGCCTGGACAAATGACGTCACCATCGATTAGGGTCTGCTGACATGACGACGTCGGATACCGAAGACTACTTGCGTCCGGTCGTTCCTCGCTTGTCGAAGTCCAAGTTCCTTTCCGGATTGCAGTGCCACAAACGCCTCTACCTCGAAATTAGGCAGCCTGAACTGGCTGAGCCTCCCGATCCTGCGACACAAGCCATGTTCGCGATGGGGACGGAAATCGGGATGCTGGCCCAGCGGCGGTTCCCAGGAGGCGTGCTGGTGGCGCCGACCCTGCGTCCGCGTGACGCGGCGGTGGCGCTTACCGCGAAGCTGCTTCAAGATCCTGACGTGCCCGCCATTTTCGAAGGCGCGTTTGAGTACGAGGGCGTGATGGTTCGCGTCGATATTCTCGAACGAGTTCGCGCTGCCGAGGAGAATCGTTCCGCCTGGCGCCTCATCGAGGTGAAATCGTCGGCAAGAGTCAAAGATGTCCATCTGCATGATCTTGCGATCCAGCGTCATGTGCTGGTCGGCGCGGGGGTTGACCTTGCGAGTACCTGTCTCATGCACATCGACACCGGCTATTTCTACGAGGGAGGTGAGGTTGATCTGGAGGCTCTTTTCGCGCTTGAGGACGTCTCCACCGTTGTGGCGGAACGTCAGGGTAAGGTGCCTGAGCAACTGGAGGCGATGAAATCGATCTTGCTTGAGCCGAGACCTCCAGTGATCGAGCCGGATGATCGCTGCCACAGCCCCTACCAATGCCCGTTCTGGGCCAATTGTACGAAGGACAAACCCCCGCGCTGGATCTACCACTTACCTGGTTCGAAGAAAGTGGTGCAGCAACTGGTTCAGGAGGGGATTACGATCATCGACGACATTCCGGACACCGCAAATTTGTCGATCGTGCAGCGACGGGTGAAGGACAATGTCGAATGGGTATCGGCCAGTCTCGCGAGCGTCCTGCAATCGGTCGAGTATCCGGTCCACCATCTGGATTTTGAAACGGTGATGCTGGCCATCCCGAAGTTCTCGCGGATGAAGCCCTATCAATCGATACCGGTGCAGTGGTCCAACCACATTGAGCTTTCCTCAGGTGAGATCACCCACCATGAGTTCCTCCACGGCGAAGCGACGGAGCCCCGCAGACAATGGGCCGAACGGCTGCTCGAATCGCTCGGAGAGCAGGGCACGATCGTCGTGTACTCGTCGTATGAAGAGGCGATGATGAGGCAAGTGGCTGAGGCGTTTCCGGAGCTGCGCAACGCGTTTTCGTCCGTCATCAAACGGCTCTGGGACCTCTATCCCGTCATCAAGGAGCATTACTATCATCCGGCATTTCAGGGGTCCTATTCGATCAAGTCGGTGCTGCCGGTCATGGTGCCCGAATTGAGCTACCGCGATCTGCAGATTCAGGAAGGCGCACAGGCGGCTAGCGAGTACTACCGCATGGTGTTCATTGAAGAGGATTGGATCGAGCAGGCCAGGATCAAGGATGCACTTCTTCAATACTGTGCAAGGGATACAATGGCCATGGTGAGGTTACGCCGTGCGCTCAAGGAGAAGGCCACCGCCTCTCTGTGATGACAACGCCTCTGCCGGAACCCCCGCTCGACTCAAGCATAGGAAGGTTTCTCCCGTCGCCAAGAGCCATAATGAGGGCTCCGGGTCGAGCGAGCTCGGTTTGGCGGAGAGGGTGGGATTCGAACCCACGGTCGAGTTACCCCGACAGCAGTTTTCGAGACTGCCCGAATCGGCCACTCTCGCACCTCTCCGTTCGTAGGCTGTGCCGAAGCTCCGGTGGGATGTGTGGAGATGGCTTCAGCGAGTCGACTGGAGCGAGCTTACCGTGGGGCAGAGTAATTTTCAATTGGTTTTCTTTCCACGCCTGGTATCGCTACCATAGCGCCTGGTGCCCACCTCCTCCATACGGAGTCTCGACAGTGACCTCGTCGCTTGAACCGATCCTGGCCTTTCCGCCGGTGGCCCAACTCACGAACCGACGCACGGATCGAGTTGCCCTGAAGAACGGTACTGTGGATCTTTGGAGCTACTCGCTTGAAGCCGATGCGTCAGTACTCGAATACTGTCATGCCTGTCTCAGCGAAGAGGAGCGTGCTCGCGCCGCGCGATTCGTTCGTCCTCAAGATCAGATTCGGTTTACGCTGGCGCACGGCGGCCTTCGCGTTGTGCTAGCTCGGTACCTGGGAATCGAGCCGGCAGCGCTCCGGTTCCAGCCAGGACCGACGGGTAAACCGGCCTTGTTAGACCAACAGGGCGGTCCTCATGTCCTGCGTTTCAACCTGTCGCATTCTCATGGCCGAATGCTTGTTGCAATTGCGAACGGACAGAATGTCGGGATCGATCTGGAGCAGGTCCGCGGCAATCTCGAGCCGCTTAAGCTTGCCGAACGGTTTTACACTCAGACGGAATACGAAACGATCAAGACTCGGCCCGCCGCCGATCATGCCCTTCAATTTTATCGTCTATGGGTGGCCAAAGAAGCCTTGCTCAAGGCGCAAGGAACCGGAATCGCCGCGCTTCAGCAATGCGAGATTCTTGTGTCCGACTCTTCGTCACGAGCGAGTGTCCGGCTATCAGGCGATTCGGCGATGGAACCGGGCTGGACGGTTCAGTGGTTGAGATGTGGGCAAGATTGGCAAGGAGCGGTGTCTGCGTTCGGCGATGACTGGTCCGTACGGGTGCTCAATGCCTTGAGTCTCTGAGGTGCTTTTACCCGGTTCGGCCATCGAGTTGTTGTGTTCTGAGCTCTTTGAAGAATTTCGACAGCACTTGCTGGCTCTCTTCTTCGAGAACCCCTCCCACCACTTCGACTCTATGGTTCAAGCGGGGGTCGCTCGCGAAGTCGAGCACCGATCCACAGGCGCCGGCCTTGGGATCTCTGGCGCCAAACACGAGTCGGGGAATCCGCGCCAATAAGATTGCGCCAAGACACATCGCGCAGGGCTCGAGGGTGACGAACAGCGTCGTATCGATCAATCTCCATTGACCGAGCGCCCTGGCAGCCTCGCGAATCACGATCATTTCAGCATGGGCTGTGGGGTCCTGCCAGGTCTCGCGATGGTTGTGGGATTGGGCGAGGACGCTTCCTTGCTGCACGAGCACCGCGCCGATTGGCACCTCTCCCGCAGCGGCGCTTTGCATCGCCTGATCGAGGGCCAGGCGCATGAACACGCGGGGATCTTCACTAACGTTGCTTGCCATCGGCGCCGGTTGTAACGGGGTTTGAGGATGAGGTCAAGCCGGAGCCGACTCAGGAGGACCGCTGACCGGCCAGATAGATGGGTCCAGTTGGTTGCGGACGGCCGCCGGCTGGCTCGAGACTCACGGCGAACTTGCGGGCCTTTTCGAACTCCGGTAGGCGTTTGACCAACAGATGGGCCATCTCCCCGGCGTCAATGTGGAACGTTCCCACACTGACCGGTCTCTGATCGATCGCCCACAGCTGATAGGCAGTGCCGGTCGGACATTCCGGCAGATTGGCGGAATAGAGCCAGATTTTCTGTGTGACAGGGTTATAGAGCAAGACCCCACTGGCGCCCTTCGCGACGTCCGAGGCGGCGAGGCTCACGACTTTGGCGTCGGATCGACGCAGCAATGCGGCGAATTCGTCCTGAGGAGCCTTGCCGCGCATCGCAGCGTTGAGTTGCTCACGAGCGGTGTCGAGTTCTACTTCGCGATCCAAGAGCTGGCTCTTGATCTCGGCTGCGTCGGTCGCTTTGCGCTGCATATCGACCTGCAAGTCGGCAAGCGAACGATCTCTGAAGCTCAAGTCGCGTTTAAGCATCGCAATCTTGGTCGACTGGTCGGCGACAGTGGCCTCCAGTTGCTGAATCTTCATGGCATCGTCCGACAGGCGCGTCGAATAGGTCCAGAAGAAATAACCGGCCAACGAAATGAGGAGAACGCTTGCAGCTCCGACCGCCCACGGCAGTGAGAGCGACCGGGCGGGAGCGATGGGCGGAAACAAGTGATTCATCCATTCGCCGGGTTCGAGACTTGGCCGGCCGCCCTCCTTCAGGAGGTTTTCGAACGCGATGGGGGCAGGGTTCCGAGCCGCCATGACCTTCGATTTCAATGCGCGTGGTGGTTGCGTGGGCGACAGACCGAAGGGCAGGAGCGAGGCAACCGATTGGTAGTCTTTCAGCGCAGTCCGACAGGACTGGCACCCGGACAAGAGATGCGCTTCCAATGCCTGGCGCTCCGCTCGGTCGAGGGCGCCGGCGGCATATAAAGGAACGGCTTCTTCCAGCTCCTCGTGCGTCATCCGATGTCACCCTGTTCCCACGAGCGTCGAAGGCTTTCCCGGAGCTTCGACATCCCCAGCTTGATTCTGGTCTTCACGGTGCCCAGTGGTTGATTCAGTCGTGCCGCAATTTCCACGTGCGAAAGCCCTTCATAATACGCCAATTCGATCGCTTGCTGTTGCGCCGGCGGAAGACCGGTGATCGCATTGCCCACCGCGATTCGGAGCTCCTGATCGGCCTGTGTCTCGTAGGGGCTTGGTCCCAAATCTGCCACGCCGGACGAGACCGCGTCATCCAATTGCAATGTGGCATTCTGGCCACGCACG
>DASTFK010000233.1:0-3293 GCA_035719945.1 Nitrospira sp. | reverse complement strand
CCTCGAGACCCACCGCTTCCAACGCCGTATAGAGCTTGGTGGCCGCATCGATCACGGTGGTAGATTGGCCGAGAGAGATGAGATGCACATGGAACGGCGCGATGGGAAACGGCCATACGATCCCCTTGTCATCATGGTTCTGCTCGACCGCCGCAGCCGCCGTCCGGCCGATGCCGATCCCGTAGCACCCCATGACCGCCAGGCATTCCTTCCCGTTGGGATCGAGGAACGAGGCACTCATGGCCTGGCTGTATTTGGTGCCGAGCATGAAGACGTGGCCCACCTCAATCCCCTTGGTGGTCTTCAGGACGCCGTCCTTCCGTGGCGAGGGATCGCCGGCCCGGGCGTTGCGCAGATCCGCGAATTGCTCCACGTGAAAATCGCGCGGGCAGTTGACGTCGACCAAATGCGTATCGAGGTGGTTCCCGCCGACGACGATGTTTGCGCTCGCCTTGACGGCATGATCGGCGACAATGCGTAAGTTCAACCCCACCGGCCCCGCGAATCCCACCGGCGCGCCGGTCACCTTTTCCACGGTCGCGGGACCGGCTAGTTCCAGATCGGTCACGCCGAGCAGGCGCTTGAGCTTGATTTCGTTTGCGTCATGGTCGCCGCGGATCAATACGGCCACGGTCTCAGAGCCCGTCGAATAGAGCAGGGTTTTGACCAGTTTGGATGCATCGACCTTCAAAAACTTCGTCACTTCCTCGACGGTTCGGCAGCCCGGAGTGTTGACGCTGCGCAGAGGGAGGGGCGCTTCTGTGCTCTCCTCATTCGGTGGCATCACCTCGGCGCGTTCGACGTTGGCCGCATAGGTGCCTGGTTCGCTGTAGACGACCGTTTCTTCTCCGGTATCCGCGAGAACCATAAACTCGTGAGAGGACGTGCCTCCGATCAAGCCAGTGTCGGCTTCCACGGCTCTGAAGTTGAGGCCACAGCGGGCAAAAATGCGGTGATACGCGTCGTACATCTTCTGATAGTTCAGACGCGCTCCGGCCTCGTCCTTGTCGAAGCTGTACGCGTCTTTCATGATGAACTCGCGCCCGCGCATGAGTCCGAAGCGGGGCCGGATTTCGTCACGGAACTTCGTTTGAATCTGATAGAAATTCAGCGGTAGTTGCCGGTAAGAGCGGACTTCACGGCGGAACAAATCCGTGATGACCTCCTCATGAGTCGGGCCGAGGCAAAAGTCGCGTTCGTGCCGATCCTTGAAGCGAATCAGTTCCTTGCCATAGTAGTCCCAGCGGCCGGTTTCTCTCCACAATTCGGCGGGCGAGGCAATCGGCATCAACAGCTCCTGCGCGCCCGCCCGGTTCATTTCTTCCCGGACGATCTGTTCCACTTTTCGGATGATCCTCAGACCCAGCGGGAGATAGGTATAGATGCCGGCGGCCACCTTGCGAATCAGTCCCGCGCGAAGCATGAGCCGGTGGCTAACGGTTTCGGCTTCCCCGGGATCTTCCCGCAGGGTGGGGAGAAGGAGTTGAGACGTGCGCATGAAGCGTCAGTGGGAGAAGAAGATCCGTTCGAGGTCGTTCCAAAAAGCAAAGATCATGACGCCGACGAGCAGGACCAATCCGACCTGCTGCGCCAGTTCTCGCTGCCGTTCGCCCAATGGCTTGCGCAGGATGCCCTCGATCAGGAAGAAAAGCAAGTGGCCGCCGTCGAGGATCGGAATGGGCAGGAGATTTAACACGCCCAGGTTGATGCTCAGCAGCGCAATGAGGAAGATCACATTGGCCGGGCCTTGCGCGGCGGCTTCGCCGGAAATTTTGGCGATCGTCAAGGGGCCGCCGATGTTCTTGCTCGAGATATCGCCCACGATCATCTTATACAGACCCACGACGGTCAACTCCGTCCACTTCCAGGTGGCTTCCAGGCCGTTATAGATCGCGGCGAGCGGAGTCGTGGATCGCATAAGCGAGCGGTCTGGTCCCGCGATGCCAATTTTGCCGATCTGCACCGTCTGGCCGTTCACCGTCGTGCTTTCTGCGACAGGCGTGACCGACAAGGAGACCCGATGGCCGTCGCGCAAGACGTCCACCTGGAGGGTTTTCCCCGGATTGTCTTTCACCAGGCTCGTCATCTGTGTCCAGGTATGGATGAGGATCCCGTCGATTGACAGGACCCGGTCGCCTTCCCTGAAGCCTGCTGCCGCCGCCGGTTTGCCGGGTACTACTTCGTTGACGACGGGAGGAATTTCCTCGATGCCGAGATAATAGCCTGCCTCCTCGCCCTTATGGGCCGGTCCAGGCGCCGGAATCGGCGTCACGGTCAGCGTTTCAAGGCGGCCGTTCCGCAACACTTCCAGCGTGAGCGGGGCGCCCTTTCCTTTGGCGGCGGCGTCGAGCAGTTCCACGCGGGTCGCAATGTCGCGTCCGTCGATCTTCTTGATTTGGTCGCCCACCATCAGGCCGGCCTTTGCGGCCGGGGATTCGGGTGCCACCGCTTCCAGAACCGGCGCGATATCCTTGAACGACGGCACCGGCAACGTAAAGCCGGTGGCGAGCCAAGCTGCAAAGATGAGATAGGCAAGAATGAAATTGAACCCCGGCCCGGCGGCGACGATCAGCACCTTGCCCCACAGAGTCTGATGGACGAAGGACCGTCTTCGATCCTCGGGTGTAATCGCTTCCGCCTCATCTTCGCCGAAGAGCTTGACGTAGCCACCCAATGGGATAGCAGAGACCAGATACTCCGTTTCTCCGACTTGCCGCCCAAAGAGCTTCGGTCCGAACCCCAGGGAAAACTTCAAGACCTTTACGCCGACCCAGCGCGCGGCCAGAAAATGGCCGAGCTCATGAAAGGCGACGAGCACCCCTAGCACGACGAGAAACCACCAGGTCTTTTGCATCAGGAGCCAGAGACTATCGGGCGACCAGGTCAAGGCGGAAAAAGTCATAGTTCATTCTCGATGTTGAAGGTTTGCAATGGTCACGGCTTGTATACTTTCTCAGCGGGCCAACGTATGGACCAGCGAGTCGGCCTTCTCCCGCGCCCACCGGTCGGCTTCCAAGGCCGCTTCTACCGAGAGGACGGGCTGTGGGGTATGAGCCTGCATGGTGCTCTGAATAATATCAGAAATATCAGTAAAACGGATGCCGCCGTTGAGAAACGCGTCAACGGCGATTTCGTTGGCGGCATTCATCGCAGCAGGCATCGTCCCGCCGATCCGCAGCGATTCATATCCCAATCGCAGGCATGGGAACCGATCATGGTCAGGCTTGCAGAACGTCAGAGTGCCGATCTCGGTCAAATCCAACGAGGGTAAATCGAGCGGCAGCCGGTCCGGG
>DASTFK010000232.1:0-2956 GCA_035719945.1 Nitrospira sp. | reverse complement strand
ATCGTCACCCTTACCAGCGGCATGGGTTCGATTGCCGACGATACTTCTGGCGGTGCGTTTGCCTATCGCAGTTCGAAGGCTGCGGTGAACATGGTGGTGCGCAGTCTGGCGATTGATCTCGCTCCACGCGGCATCACTTGCGTGGTCGTCCATCCGGGCTGGGTGCAGACCGACATGGGCGGCCCGCACGCCACCATAACTGCATCCGAAAGCGTGACGAAGCTGAGACGTTTGATCGAAACTCTGGGACCTGCGAAGTCCGGCAAGTTCTTCAATTACGACGGTCGCGAATACGCCTGGTGAGAGCAGGCCCGACGTTCGCTTTGGGATCAGTTACTGGCGTCGTAATGCCTAGGGCATGTACTCATAAACTGACAGCCAAATACTGATGCGCCGCCCAACGTCCGTTACTGGGCGTAAAGCGGACATGGTGCGGACTTGTCAGTATGTCCGCTACTGACCCAAAACGGATATTCAGGCGTCGAGCGATGGCTGCTATGTTTGTCCAGTTGAGTTGCTCGTGTGATCGTCAAGTCACGAAGCTCGCCAAGGACATTGCGTTGGCCCATTAGTTATCGGCGAAAGGAATCATAAAACGGCATTACACAGATCAGAAGGGGGTTCGCTGCTGTACGTGCCTCAGCGACGCTCAAGGGTGGCGGGAATGCCGTTGGCCGGCAGCAAGGTGATCTGCGTCTTGATGCCGATCACCGCGTCGGGGTCGAGGGTGAACCGATAACGCTGCCCAACGGCAGCGAGGATGATTGCTGCTTCCATCAAGGCGAAGGCACTCCCCACACATATCCGCTGTCCCCCTCCGAATGGATAATACGCAAACTTGGGGATGCGCTTTGAGAACCCATGCTCCCAGCGTTCGGGACGAAACTCTTCGGGCTCAGGAAAATATTTGGGGTCGCGGTGGTTCACCCACTGGCTCATCAGCACCGTATAACCCGGCTTCACCCGGTATCCCCCAAGTTCCAACTCAGTCGTGGCCTCTCGACCGATCACGTATACTGGCGGGAACAACCGCATGGACTCGGCGATCACGGCAGCCGTGTAAGACAGCCGCGAAAGGTGCGCCGAACTCGGCGGAGCCCCTCTAAGGACGCGTTTCCATTCTGATACCAGCTTCTCCTCCACACGCCGGTGCTGCGAGAGCAGATACCAACTCCAAGCGAGTGTCAGGGCGGTCGTCTCGTGCCCAGCGAGATAAAGAGTCATCGCCTCGTCCCGGAGCTGTCGGTCGCTCATCCGTGTGCCATCTTGATGTTGGGCAACCAGCAGCCTGGAAAGCAGGTCATCGCCAGGGTGTTGCCGCGACCGCCCCGAGGCAATGAAGCTTTGCACCGTCTGGTCCAGCTCGGCCACTGCCCTCTTAAGGCGCCGATTGGCCGGCGTTGGTAACCAAAGCGGGAGTTTGAAAATCCGGCGAAGCCGCTCGTTCATTAAGTTGAATGCGAGCTTCAACACGCCATCAAACCGCTCGTGATCGCCACGGTCATCGAGGTCAAATAGCGTCTTCAGGGCGATTTTGCTGGTCAAGACTTCAAATTCGAAGTCGATCTGAACCCTCTTGCCCGGGGTCCAGGAGTCAAGCATCTGGTTGGTGAGTTCGGCCATGACTGGAGCGTAGGACTGCACGCGGGTCTTGAGGAACGCGGGTTGAATGAGCTTGCGCTGTCGATGCCAAAACGCGCCTTCGCTCGTAATCAATCCGTTACCAAGCACCGGCTTGAACGCCCGTGCTCCGAAGTGCTTGATGTAGTGTTGGGCATCCGTCACCAGAACCTGTTCTATGAGATCAGGTCCGCTCGCCAGGAACACCTGCCTCGGACCAACGCGGAAGCTCGCAAGCGGACCGTAGTCACGGGCGGTCTCGAGCAAGAAATCGAGGATGTCGGTGCGGAATTGATGGATGTTGCCGCCAAGCAGCGTGCCCCTTGGGCCCGGAGGCAGCCCCGAGTGAATTGATGGGATCGCTGTGCTCATACCAACTCTACAGACCTAACATGCGAACCGCTCGTGGAACTAAGTTTCGGCAGCCCCAGTTCTGACGGACGAGATGACTCTTCCTTCATTCCGCTTGCGCCAAGTCTTTAGGCTGGCGAGCATTCTGCTAGCCACCGAGATTCTGCTGAATTTAATGGGAAGCGCTGCCATGGCCATGACCCTGACTTCCCCTGCCTTCAAACCGAACGGCCAGATTCCGTCGAAATACACGTGCGAAGGCGACGATATCTCGCCACCGGTCGCGTGGAATGGAGTGCCTGAAGGGACGAAAAGCCTTGTCCTGATTATCGACGATCCAGACGCGCCTGATCCGAAAGCGCCGCAGCGCGTGTGGGTGCATTGGGTCGTCTATAACATTCCGCCCGATGCCAAAAGCCTGCCCGAAAACGCAAGCAAGACGGGGCTGGCGCAAGGCACTGTGATTGGGTTGAATGACTTCAAAAAGACGGCGTATGGAGGCCCATGTCCGCCAATCGGTCGGCACCGCTACTTCCATAAACTATACGCGCTGGATAGTACGCTTGATCTCAAAGGGGCGACCAAATCCCAAGTCGAGCAAGCGATGAAAGGGCATGTTCTGGGCAATGCAGAACTCATCGGCACATATCAAAAGGGTGACCGGTAGTGCGAGGCGAGGACGAGGCGATCACCGAAGCCCATGCCACCGCCGATCTCGACCTCACGTCTGGTGCCGAGAGATATCAGGCCCATAATTCTTCACAACTCATAAACCGACAGCCAAATGCTAATGCGCCCCGACATCCGTTATTGGGCGTAAAGCGGACATGGGGCGGACTTGTCAGTATGTCCGCTAATGACCATAGCGGACGTTTAAGGCCGCGATACTGCTAAGGTAGATAGCAACTCGCCAGCTCGCCCTTGCTTGAAAGGACGTGCAGTGTCCAGCCGGGCTCCATCGGCTTGCCAACTTTTCTCATACCCC
>DASTFK010000231.1:0-12826 GCA_035719945.1 Nitrospira sp. | reverse complement strand
AGCCCCAACGGCACCATCTCGCTCACGAACGTCCCCTCCGATGCCCGTTACCGCAAAATCGAGGTCGAATCGGCGCGTTTCCACTCCATCCTGTCGGAGCGTGAATTAGAACCGCTGATCAAGCGGCATTCATCTCAACAGCAATTGCATCCGGCATTGATTCGCGCCGTCATCAAGGCAGAATCGAACTTCGATCCTCGCGCCGTGTCCCGCGCCGGAGCCATCGGGCTCATGCAGCTCATGCCTCAGACTGCGGTGCGGCTCGATGTACGGGATATGTTCGATCCGGACGAGAATGTGGGAGGCGGCACGAAATATCTGCGGCAACTACTCGACCGGTTCCACGGCAACCTGCCGCTCGCTCTGGCGGCCTATAACGCGGGCGAAAACATCGTCGATCGGTATCAGTCGTTGCCGCCAATCGACGAAACCAGACAATACGTCCGCAAGGTGCTGCGCTATTACCGGACCTTCCTCGTGCGCGACGGCGTGATCACCGAGCGGCCCGTCACCCAACTCGCCCCTTCAGCGCCAGCAGAAGACCACGAGATTTCCGTGGCGCCGCTCCGCTGATTCCATCCCCCATCGACAATCGGCTGTGTTGCTGCCACCCCGGCCGTTTGGCTTGAGGAAAGTCCGCTCGGTAGTGGGCGCCAATGCTGTTTTCGCGCCACAGCGCCGCTTCAGCGACACATTGTGCCACCTGCACCATGTTTTTCACTTCCAACGCGCCGCGTTGAGAAAAAGGTTGCGCAACAAGCTGCGACCAGCGCGACAGCTGGGCGCAGGCACGAATGAGCGATTCGCCAGACCTGATCACGCCGACCTGTCCCCACATCGTCCGGCGCAGCGAGCTCCGCAATTTTTCCGCGTCGTCCAACGAGCCGTAGTGTTCGTCCCTCAAGACCGCTTCATGAGCGGCAACGGACGGCATCTCGTGACGGTCGGCATAGGCGACCGCCGCGGTTGCAGCCCGGGCCCCGAAGACCAGCCCTTCCAACAAGGAATTGCTCGCCAAGCGGTTGGCGCCGTGCACGCCGCTGCATGCTACTTCGCCCGCCGCAAACAGGCCTGGAACCGTCGTCGCGCCGTTTAGGTCGGTCCAGACGCCGCCCATCATGTAATGCGCACTCGGCGACACCGGAATCCACTCTTCGGTGATGTCGATGTCGTACCGGAGACAGGTGGAATAGATTGTCGGAAATCGCCGTTTGACGAACTCGGCGCCGAGGTGCGTGACGTCCAAATAGACATGCCGGGATTTCGTCGCCGCCATCTCGGCCCAAATGGCGCGCGACACGATGTCGCGCGGAGCAAGCGCCCCCATCGGATGATACCGGTGCATGAACACTTCGCCCTTGCTGTTGCGCAACTGGGCTCCCTCTCCGCGCATCGCCTCTGACAGAAGGAAGGGGGGGCTCGAAGGCAGGTACAGAGCAGTCGGGTGGAACTGGACGAACTCCATGTCCTGCAGCACGGCGCCCGACCGAAGCGCCATCGCCACCCCGTCGCCGGTCGCGTTCGCCGGATTGGTGGTTCGGGCAAAGATCTGCCCTGCTCCGCCGGTGGTCAGCACGACGGCCCGGGCCGGCAGGAGGAACCGCCGCCCGGAATGCTCGTCAAGGACAAGCGCCCCGGCGCAGCGGCCGCCTTCGACGATCAAGTCGACGGTAAAATGATAGTCCAGCCGCTGGATGCGTCGCTGCCGTATCGCTTCACCGATCAACACGCGCACCATCTCGTTTCCGGTCGCGTCGCCGCGAGCTCTCAAGATACGGCTTCGACTGTGCGCCGCTTCGCGAGCGAAGGCAAATTTGCCGCCGGTTTTGTCGAAACTGGCGCCCCATCGGATGAGTTCCTGAATCCGAGCAGGCCCCTCTTCGACCAGCACGCGCACCGCCTCCTTGCGGCACAGCCCGTGACCGGCTTTGAGTGTGTCGGTCAAATGAATGGCGACGTCGTCCTCTTCGCTCAACGCGACCGCGACACCGCCCTGTGCATGAATCGAACTGCTTTGGAGCGGATGGCCCTTGGTCAGCACCAGCACCCGACCGCTTCGACTGAGTTCGATCGCTGCACGCAGACCGGCGACGCCGCTGCCGATGACGAGAAAGTCGGCTGCGGGCGGGGATGGTGACCGGCGGCCTCGCATGGCAGTTACTTCTTGGGTGGCACAGGGGATTGGCTCGTCAACGACTGACGGCCCTTTGCGCCGAAGGGGACATCGCCTTGCATGCCGACCAACAAGATCGACTGCGTGCCGACCCACTTCAGGCGCGAATGGCCGCGGTGACGCATGCCGGGATCCTCGGGATCTTTTTTCCACAATCCGGACCAGTGCACATAGACATCGACGTCGTCATTGTCGATCATGATCCGTTCGACGCGAAAATCCATGACGATGTCGTGAAAGGTTTCGAAATCGCTCTCGGCCTCCTGTTGCAACCGGTCAGTGGCCTCCAGCGGCACCATGAGCGCGGCCAGACCGGAAACATTTTTGCCCACGTAGGCCTGCCGGAGCGATTCCACAGCCTTGTCGATGCGCAGATACCGGTCATGGTCTTCCGGATACTGAATCGTCTTGCCACCACACCCGGCGCCGACACTCCATACAAGAGCGATCATCGCCAGCGCAACACTGAAGCGTGTCGAGACATGCATCGTGTGCGCAGTATAGGAACGGCTCATCAAGCAGGTCAAGCGCGCGACGTCTCGTGGACACACGGCAGCATGATCGCGCCGTTGTCTTGCAATTTCGGCGGAAAACTTCTAGACTCCCGCTCGTAAGGGAGACACCGTATGGCCAGCGTGCTCAAAAAGCGCCGCAAGAAAATGCGCAAGCATAAGTATAAGAAGTTGCGCCGGCGTCAAAAGTTCCTGCGTCGTAAGAGCTAATCGCACTACCGGGTCCGGGAGGAGGAACCTGTGCCTGAAGGCAAGAAGGTTCGCATTCGCGTCCGCACGGTTAACTGCGTGTACGTGGGTGATTTCTTGATTCCGCCAATGCGGAACCGGGTCTCGGACGCGATCAACGAGGAGCAGCGGCTGTTCATCAGTCTCACCGATGTTGTCGTCAACGATAAAGACCGCTCGGATTTCGTGGCCGTCAACAAGAACCTCATCGAATCCATCGCGCAAATCTAAGGTCATCGTCTCGGTCCTTCGCCCTCTTTACCCGTCTTCGCCGGAATCTCGAATGTCGGCAACGCCCGACTGGTTTTTTGTGCCGGGGTCCTCTAACATTCATTCTTTGCCATGTCGACCTTTGCGCGCTTCCGTCCATTCCTGAAACCGTATCTCTTCCGCATGGTGTTGGCCGGCCTGCTTGTGATGGCGGTCGCCGCCATCAATCTCGCGTTACTGCGCCTTGCCGGAGTGCTGTGGGACGTCATCACCGTCCAACACGATGCCGGCCGAATGAGCGAGCTCATCGCCCTGTTTCTCGGATTGGTCGTCATTCAAGGGCTCTGTTCGATGGGACACAGCTATTTGACCGCATCGGTGTCCCAACGCATCGTGGCCGACTTTCGGCGTCATCTCTTTGCGCATCTGCAAACCCTCTCGGTGGGCTTTTTTGCACGGCGCCGGACCGGCGAGCTGCTCTCCCGCCTCATGAATGATGTCACGGTCATTCAATCGGTCGTCACCGAGACGCCGATCGACGCCGCCAAGCAGCTCGTCACCTTCGTCGGAGGCATCGCCTTTCTCCTGGCGATGAACTGGCGCCTCTGCCTCTTGATCCTGGTCTTGTTGCCTCTGCTCGTGTTTGTGGCGAAATTCTTCGGCCGCCGGCTCAAGTCGCTTTCCACCTCGATCCAGGATCAGACCGCCGCGCTCAGCACGCTGATCGAGGAAGTCATTGCCGGCATTCGCGTCGTGAAATCGTTCGTCCAAACCACTCGGGAGGAGGCACGCTTTTCGGCACAAATCGAACAGAGCCTCTCGTTGACCATGCGGCGCGCCGGCATCATGGCCGTATTCATTCCGATCATCAGTCTGCTCACCTTCTCCGCCGCGGCGGCCGTCTTGTGGTACGGAGGGCGTCAGGTCATCGACGGCGCCGTATCGCCCGGTGAGTTGTTTGCCTTTGTGCTCTTCGCCGGTATTCTTATCGGGCCCTTCAGTTCGGCCGCGCGCGTCTTCGCCCAGATTCGCGAGGCTCAAGGAGCGACGGCGCGCGTATTTGAAATCCTGGATACCCAATCGGAGATCCGTGACCTGCCGAATGCGATCGCCCTGCCTCCGGTCTCCGGCCACATCGCGGCCGAACACGTGAGTTTTGCTTATGATGCCCGCCAGCCCGTGCTGACGGACGTGTCTTTCGAGGCAACCCCGGGCGAACTTGTGGCCATCGTCGGTCCGACGGGCGCGGGCAAAACCACAGTCATGAATCTGCTCCATCGCTTCTACGATCCGACTGAAGGCCGCATCACTGTCGATGGAATCGATCTGCGCCAGGTGACGCTGGAGAGTTGGTACCGCCAGATCGCTCTCGTGCCTCAAGAAACGATTCTCTTCGGGGGGACAATTCTCGACAACATCCGCTATGGGAATCGAGACGCGACGGAAGAGGCCGTGAAGGAGGCGAGTCGCGCGGCTTACGCCCACGACTTCATCATGGGTTTTCCCGATCAGTATCAGACGCTGGTCGGCGAAAAGGGCATCAACCTGTCAGGCGGGCAACGACAACGAATTGCGATCGCCCGCGCAGTGCTCAAGAATCCACGCATCTTGCTGCTGGATGAGGCAACGTCGTCCTTGGACACTGAATCGGAACGACTGGTTCAGGAAGCGCTCGAGCGGCTGATGAAAGGCCGCACCACCGTTGTCATCGCGCATCGATTGACGACCATTCAAGGGGCCGATCGGATTCTGGTGCTGGACAAGGGACGCGTGGTGGAGTCCGGCACGCACGGCGAGTTGATGGCGCGGCAGGGCCTCTATCACTATTTATACAGCATTCGGCTCGCGGAAACGCCTGCCTCAAGCGCCTGAATCGTCAATCGGGCAGGCCCGCTCAGCATCCTCTGAAGTCTGCGGACACGCGGAAGGAATACCCACAGCACGAGAAAGACGCCCGATATGGCGACTGCGACGAGTAGGCTAAGAAGCCGGCTCTCCAGGATCAGGCTGCCGATCAGATAAAAATCCAGCAGGATGGCGCTCATCAGCGGATACATCGACCAGTACAACAATCGTGTGGACATGGGCAGGAAGCGTTTGGAGACCGTCATCGGCTTCGCCTGCCGATGGTAGGCCGCGGGCGTCATGACCAGGGCCACGGAACAGGCGATGAGTCCAAGCGCGACGTAATGAATCACCTGCTCCAGGCGATCGAGCTTCGTCCAAAAGGTCGAGTTGAAAACTGCAACCAACTGAAAACCGAATAGCACCTGGATGCCAGGCAGCACCATCCGGCATTCCTCGAGCATGTGCGTCACGCTGTCGGACAGCGACTCGACTTGCGTCTCGGTTTCGTGCGTCATCAGACCCTCTTCCTGCCCTCATCGGCCAAGTGCCGATGCATCTTGAGGAACCCGTTCAACTCCGCTCGTCCCGACTCAATTCGTCCAATGTGAGCTGGATGGCGGTGCTGTCCCTGTTCTGTGTGTTCTGGATCAAGAATACGTGCGCCCGGGGCTTTCGCATGTTTGTGTGCGGTGGTCATGATGGTGGCCTTTCCTGCGGTTCCCCCTGGGTCCGCCGTTGAATGATCTCACGTAGAAACGCTTCCAATTCCTCCGACAGGAGCTGGATGTGCGCCTCAAATGTCTCCAACATGGAGGCGCGGGCGCGCAAATCGGTGGACGTATAGGTGCCGCCCGGGCCGAATATGAGCGCGGTTCGTTCCTGTTCTCCTGCGGAACCGGGCTCGCCCAGACGGCCCTGCTGGCGCCAGGCCTGTATGATTTCTTCTCGGGTGTTGCGAGTTTCGTCCGTCCGGTGCCCCTGCAGAAAACGCCAGATGGCCGGCGAGAATGCGCTCGACTGCTTTGGGTTTTCCCACAGCTCGCCCAGAAGATTGCGTTCATGAGAAAAGTGTTGCTTAGACCCCGCAAATAAGGCGGTGCCGCCGAACAGTGCCGATACGACACCGCCGGCAAGGGCGGCGGCATCGCTGGCGTCACTGGCGGCGCCAGCCAGCCCCAGGCCGCCTGAGACGGCCGCGGCCACCCCGCCGATCACAATTGAGGCGAGGGTGAGCCGTTTGACCAATGAGGCATCGACTTCGTCCATTCGGTCGGCCACCTGATCGGCCCGATCCCGTTCACACACCAACTCGGCCGTGACTGAGGAGACTTCAAACAAGGTGAGCAGTAGGCGGTCGGTCAGCGATTGCTGCAACTCCAGGAAAGCCATGCTGTGCGTCTCGCCGGCGCGCTGGAGCGCCGTCAGTCGTGCCAGCAACGGAACCACATTCATCACTCGCACAACCTCGAGTGACTGCGCGGACAAGGGCAGCTCCGGCTGAGCATCGCCGGCCGGCTCCTGAATCTGAGGCTGGAACCGCGTGGGATGGAGCGGCGCGCATGAGCGCTCAGGAGTGGTTGAGTGCGGCGTGGAAGGCAGGATGACCGAACACCCCGCCAGGCCGGACAGACAACACATCAGGAACAAGGCACGCATCAATATGTGCAGGAACTCTGTGGAACGATGAGGAACGGCGCCGGCTTACTGGTTTCGTGAAGGGCCGAGAGAAAATTCGCTCCAGTATCCCCTCGTCTTGGGGGAAGCCGTGAGAATTGCTTTCAGCGCTCCATCGTCGTCTTCATCGTAAATCTCGCCTACGACTTCCTCTAGGATGTCCTCGAGGGTGACGATTCCCACCCGCGTCTGATGGGAATACACGATGCCCATGTGCACACGCCGGTCCTGCAGCATCCTCAGGCCCGCCAACAGGGGCAGATGGTCCTGCAGTTCGACGGCCGGCCGCACGAGAGACAGCCACTGCTCCGATCCCGTGGCATGGAGGGCAAAAAACTCCTTCGCGTTTAAAATGCCAACCAGTGCCTCTTCATCGAGTACCGGCACACGTGTGTGGCCGGAGGCGAGCAGCATCGTCTCCACCTCACGCGCGCTCAGCCGGACATCGGCTTTGACGACGTGCCTCCAGGGCAGATAAATGTCTTTCACCCGCTTGCGCTCGAGATCAACGAGGTTCATCACATATTGGCGGTGTTGGCTGGAGAGCAAGCCAAGTTCCACCGTAGCCGCCTGCGTCTCCTCACCGCGGGCTGCGCTCTGCGACCCCCTCGTCAATCGAAGGACCCGGAGCAAGCCCTTGGTCGACCACTCAAAGATGGTCACGAGCGGTCCAAGCACCCGATCGAAGAACGACAGCCATGGAGCCGCTGCCAACCCGACCGTCAAGGAGTTCCTGAGCGCAAGCGTTTTCGGGATGAGTTCCCCGATGACGACCGTGAAGTACGTGAGGGGAACGACCACTACGCCAATGGCCAGCGTATCCGCCGTGCTCTCGTTCACGCCCAATTTCTCGAACAGAGGGCTCAGTTGTTCCTCGGCGCCCGCTCCGCCCACGGCCCCTGCCAGTGCGGCGACAAGAGTGATGCCGATTTGCATGACAGCGAGCGTCCGTTCGGGACGTTCCCTCAGGCGAAGCAGGATGTCGGCCTTCTTGTGTCCCTGACGGACCAATTCGCGGAGGCTCGGACGTGAGACAGCAACGAAGGCCATTTCAGCGCCGGCGATAAGCGCATTGGCGAGCAGGCATAGCACGACGATCGCTACTTCGATCATAATGACCTCATTCTATTTGTTCGCCGGTTCAGGAAATGCAGAACTAGGAAACATTCTAGCGAAATGGGGAATGACCACTGAGCCTTCGGAGCCGTCCCTCCTTACACCGGTCGCTTGACTCCGCTTGGAGGCGCAACTAGGCTGCCCTGTCTCTATTGTGGCTGGCCGACTGATGTCTTGTCATCCTCCTGCTAAGGGTTCCTGATGGCTTCACGCCGACAACCCCGTCCGACGACACGCCCCCCTCTCACGGCCGAAGAGCAACGTCTTGAAGAGAACGCACGCCGCGAAAAGCATTGGAAACGCTGGGGTCCCTATCTGAGCGAACGCGCCTGGGGCACCGTGCGCGAAGACTACAGTGCCTCCGGTTCCGCCTGGGAAGCGTTTCCACATGAGCACGCACGATCACGCGCCTACCGTTGGAATGAAGACGGGCTCGCCGGCCTCTGTGACCGTCACCAGTTCATCTGCTTTGCCCTGGCGCTCTGGAACGGTCATGATCCGATCTTGAAAGAACGCCTCTTCGGCCTCACCGGCCATGAGGGCAACCACGGCGAGGACGTCAAGGAGTATTACTTCTATCTGGATTCCACGCCGACCCACTCCTACATGAGGTACCTCTATAAGTACCCGCAGACGGCCTTTCCCTATGATCGGTTAGTCGAACAGAATCGACGTCGTAGCCGTCTTGAGCCTGAGTTCGAACTGGTCCACACGGGCTGTTTCGATGAGCATCGCTACTTCGATGTCTTCGTCGAATACGCGAAGGCGTCTCCCGAAGACATCTGCATACGGGTACAGGCGGTCAATCGTGGGCCCGACACGGCAGAACTCACGGTGCTGCCCACCATCTGGTATCGCAACACCTGGTCCTGGGGCTCCGATATCAGACGTCCGCGTTTTCATGCAGGCGAGCCGGTCAAGGATGCCAGTGTCATCGAGACCGTTCACGAATACTACGGATTGCGCCGCTTGCTCTGCGACAAACAGCCGACGCTCCTCTTCACCGAAAACGAAACGAACTCGAGACGTCTGTACGACGACGAAGAGGGGCCGCGCTATTCCAAGGACGGCTTTCATAACCATGTCGTGAATGGACAGAAGGCGGCGATCAATCCTGATCACGTCGGCAGCAAAGCCGCTGCCCAATACACACTGACGCTGCCACCCGGCGCCACGGCCAGCATCCGGCTGCGCCTCACCAATGAGGCGCGTACGGATGGCTTCACTCGGCAGAATTTCGAGGAGCTCTTCGATGCCCGGATCCACGAAGCGAACGAATTTTACGACACGCTGACTCCCCGCCGCCTGTCCGAAGAC
This sequence comes from Nitrospira sp., assembly GCA_035719945.1. Taxonomy (GTDB): domain Bacteria; phylum Nitrospirota; class Nitrospiria; order Nitrospirales; family Nitrospiraceae; genus Nitrospira_C. Next base: position 3,748 of record DASTFK010000231.1, on the reverse strand, counting down.
GCACGACGCGTCCAGAGGCAAGCCTTCGCCGGCCTGCTGCTGAGCAAGCAGTACTACCACTATGACGTGAGTCGTTGGCTGAAGGGCGATCCCATTGGACCGGAACCACCGCCCGAGCGAGAGCATGGCCGCAATGCCGACTGGACTCACCTCTACAATGCGGACGTCCTCTCCATGCCGGACACGTGGGAATATCCGTGGTACGCCGCCTGGGACCTGGCGTTTCACTGCATCCCGTTGGCGCTCGTCGATCCGAGCTTCGCCAAGGAACAGCTCGTGCTGATGCTCCGGGAGTGGTACATGCATCCCAACGGTCAGATCCCCGCGTATGAATGGGCCTTCGGGGATGTCAATCCCCCGGTGCATGCCTGGGCGGCCTGGCGGGTCTACAAGATCGAGCAAAAACGCAAAGGGACCGGCGACCGGGTCTTTCTCGAACGGGTCTTTCACAAACTGCTGTTGAACTTCACCTGGTGGGTCAACCGGAAGGACACGGAGGGCAAGAACATTTTTGAGGGCGGCTTCCTCGGCCTGGACAATATCGGGGTCTTCGATCGTAGCGCACCCCTGCCCACGGGAGGACACATCGAACAGTCGGACGCCACCAGCTGGATGGGTATGTACTGTCTCAACATGCTGACCATGGCGCTGGAACTCGCGCGTGACAACAGGGCATACGAAGATGTTGCCAGCAAATTCTTTGAACATTTCGTGTACATCTGCCGTGCAGTGAACAATATCGGCGCCAAGCACATCGAGTTGTGGGATCGCACCGACGGTTTTTTTTACGACGTGCTCCATCTGCCGAACGGAGACACGACCCACATGAAGGTCCGTTCCATGGTGGGCTTGATCCCGCTGTTCGCGGTGGAAACCCTCGATTCGACGCTCATCGACCGTCTGCCGCGGTTCAAACATCGGATGCAGTGGTTCCTCGAGAATCGGCCGGAATTTTCACAGCACGTGGAAACACAGACCTATAAGGGCGGTGTGCGTCGGTTTCTCTCACTCGTCAACCGGCACCGGCTGCGCTCGGTCATGCGGTATCTGCTCGACGAGAACGAGTTCCTTTCCCCCTACGGCATCCGCGCTCTTTCTCGGTACCATAAGGATCATCCCTACCTGCTGAACGTCATGGGGCACGAACACCGGGTCGATTACGAGCCGGCGGAGTCGAGCACTCACCAGTTCGGCGGGAACTCTAACTGGCGCGGCCCGATCTGGTTTCCCGTCAACTATCTGCTGATCGAATCACTGCAAAAGTTTCATTACTTTCTCGGCGATCAGTATCAGGTGGAATATCCGTTCGGTTCAGGACAGCAGGCGACGCTCTGGCAGGTGGCGAGAGAGCTTTCTCAGCGGTTGATCGGCATTTTTCTTCGCGATGCCAAAGGCAGGCGGCCGGTGTTCGGTGGAGAAGAGCTCTTCCAACGGGATCCGCAGTGGCGGGACCATCTCCTGTTTTATGAGTACTTTCACGGAGATAACGGCGCCGGAATTGGCGCCAGCCATCAAACAGGTTGGACTGGACTAGTGGCGAAGCTGATTCAGCAATCGGGAAAGTGAGACAGGCACCAATTGGTCATTCCCGTAGCTTCTTCTTACTGAAATACCCACTTTACTTCTTGACCTTCCAGCGATACCCTTCGACGGCCGTTTTTTCCTATAAAGCTCGGCTGAACAGACTGGACCCACCTCAAAAACTTCAAAAGGAGTTTGCCATGTCACAGATTCTCGTCGTCCTGGTCGCTCTTGCGACGCTCTTGGCCTGGGTGCCTGCGCAGGCGGCGCCAATGAATCGTCCTCAAGCCGAATATTCGGCCGACGCAACGATTGAAAATGAAGAAGGCACGACAAAGCAGAAGATTTTTGTGACGCCGACCAAAGAGCGCAAGGAAATGCTGACGGGCTCCGGCGAGGGCGCGGTGCAGATATTTCGGTATGACAACAAAGTGATGTGGATGCTCATGCCGTCCGAGAACATGTACATGGAGTATCCGATCGGAGGAGGTCCCTCTAAAGGAAATGATTCGTCGCAATGGACCTACGAAGACACGGCGATGGGAGAAGAAACATTGAGCGGCGTCAGGGTGACGAAGTACAAGACCATCGCGACCAGCACGGATGGCAAGAAATATGGGGGCTTTTCATGGCGGACAAGAGAGGGCATCAACGTCAAACAGGATCTCCTGTACAAGGAAGGCAACGAAAAGAAGCGGATGTTGACTGAACTCAGTAACCTCCAGATCGGCAGACAAGATCCAAAGCTCTTCGAGATTCCTGATGGGTTCACGAAATTCGACATGGCCGGCATGATGGGCGGTATGGGCATGGGCCGTCCTGGTCAGCCGATGGGTCGTCCAGACATGAGCGGGACACCTCCCCCCAGCACCAGGAAGTCAGGCTCGAGGCCTGAGGCCGTGACGCCACAAGAGACTCCAGCGCCGGAACCCGAAGCACCGGCCGAATCAGGGGTGGACAAGGCGACCAATTTCATGAAGGGCTTGTTCGGACACTAGGCGAACGGCGGCATGGACTGGCGGCTGCTCGGCAGGGCACTGTTGGTCGCTTGGGCAATGATGGCCCAGGCGCAGGTGTCGCCTGGCGTCGGCCTCGCTGCAGACTCCCTCACCGATCGACAGGAACGACCGGTCATCAAGGCGGCCGCCCTGTACATGGTCGAGCTCAATTCAGGACGCGTCTTGCTCGAGCAGAATGCGACCCGACGGCTTCCGCCGGCCAGCCTCACAAAAATCATGACCGCGTTGGTCGCGTTGGAATCCGCGCCGCTTCACGAGGTAGTGAAGATCGACCGCCGCGCGCTGGTTCATCATTCTTCCCTCTCTTTCCGGCCCGGAGAAGAGTTTCTCCTGCGGGATCTGTTGACGGCCATGCTCGTGGCGAGTGCGAACGATGCCTGCGAGGCCGTCGCCTGGCATATCGGAGGGGACGACAAGCGATTCGTCGCCATGATGAACGAACGGGCTCGCAACCTGGGACTCACGAACACACATTTCGTCAATCCCTGCGGATTTGACGCTCCAGAGCACTATTCGACTGCGGCCGATCTGGCGAAGCTCACCGAACAGGCGCTGCAACAACCATTTTTTTCCATGATGGTGCGGACGCTGGTCCGTGACATCGCCACGGTGGACGGGGCCAGAAAGATGTCGCTGCACAGCACGAACGAACTGCTGGTCGATCCGGATGTGAACGGCGTGAAGACGGGCTACACCAGCAAAGCCGGCCGCTGTCTTATCGCCAGCATGTTCAAAGACGGACAGCGATTACTTCTTGTAGGACTCAATGTCATGGATCGCTGGGAGCAGGCGACCAGGCTGTTGCGATATGGTCAGATGGCATTGGCAAACGGATAGCTTCGCACCTACAGTCGTCCAACTTGGTGGAGATAGGCGTCACGCAGATTTTTTTTTGCAAACGCATAATCGGGATCCAATTGAACTGCAATGCGAAATTCGTCGATCGCTCGTTCCCAGTCGTCCCGAAGTGCATACGCATGTCCGAGGTTATTATGCGGCCTGCCCTTTTGCGGTGATTTCTTAATTGTGTCGGACCACAGCAAGATTGGGTCGCGATAGAGAGCATTTCTCTGGAACGTCACAAGGCAGAGCACCAGAACAACCGTCAGTGAAACGCCGCTTACGCCGAGCCGAACCAGGTGAGGACGGGGTGACAATGTGGGGAGCCATTGCCCGACGCGAGTGCCGAGCATGATGATCGCCAGCAT
>DASTFK010000230.1:0-9913 GCA_035719945.1 Nitrospira sp. | reverse complement strand
ACGATCCCGAGAGTCCCCACCTTCAGATAGGTCGAGAGTTCCGCCATGTTCGCATCGCCGACGATGACGTGAAGGCGGCGGTACTTGCCGTAGTCGGCGTGCGGCTCGTCGCGCGAGTTTACGATCGGTCGCTTCACCATCGTGTTCAGATCGACTAGACACTCGAAGAAGTCCGCCCGCTGGGAGATCTGAAATTCCGTGACACTGGTTTGGTTTTCTGCGCCGACTTTCCCTGCCCCGGCATAGATCAGTCTGGTGACGAAGAACGGCGCCAGCATTTTCACGATCCGTTCAAACGGCACCGACCGGGACAGCATGTAGTTTTCGTGGTAGCCGTAGCTGTTGCCCTTGCCATCGGAGTTGTTCTTGTAGAGGACGAACTGGTCGCGGCCCCGCAACCGCGTCATGTTGTCGAGGCATTGAGCGAAGATCCGCTCGCTGATGCGCTCATAGGCAACGACTTCGCGGGGATTCGTGCATTCGGGCGTCGAATACTCCGGATGGGCGCCGTCTACATAGAGACGACCACCGTTGGCCAGGACTTTGTTCAGTTGGCGGTTGTAGTCGGGGTTCGGCCGTTCCCGCTCTCCCTCGACCTCGAACCCCCGGGCATCAAGCAGAGGATTTTCGTTCTCATAGTCCCAGACGGCGTGAGGCACGGAGATGCCGGGATAATGCCCGATGACCGCAAGTGAATTCGAAATAGGATCGGTAGCCGACGCATCCCTTGATGCAATGCCGAATTCCGTTTCCGTTCCGAGTACGCGAGGAGTCGTCGGGGGTGTGGAGTCCCGCATGGGGGTCTATAGGTAGTGGCCGGTGGTAATGGTTTCGATCTGGCGCGACTCGCCAGGCCCTCCGCTGATGGTTCGGATATGCACGATTTTCTCGCCCTTCTTGCCCGCGACCTTGGCCCAGTCGTCGGGATTGGTCGTGTTGGGCAGATCCTCGTGTTCCTTGAACTCCTCCCGGATCGCGCGGATCAGGTCCTCGGACCTGAGGCCACGGCCTTCCTGGGCAATAGCGCGCTTGACGGCGTACTTCTTGGCGCGCGAGACGATGCCTTCGATCAACGCCCCGCTGGCGAAATCCTTGAAGTAGAGAATTTCTTTCTCGCCGTTCGCGTAGGTCACTTCGATGAACCGGTTCTCCTCGGAGGTCGCGTACATGGTGCCGACTGTCAGGTCGGTCAGATGTTCGACGAAGGTCTTGACGTCTCCGCCGTGGCGCTTCAACTCTTCCTCGTCGAACGGCAGAGTACTTCCCACGTACTTCGAGAAAATGTCCTTCGCGGCCACTGCATCCGGACGGCCCACCTTCACCTTGACGTCCAACCGGCCGGCCCGCAATACGGCGGGGTCGATGAGGTCTTGCCGGTTGCTCGCGCCGATGACGATGACGTTCCGCAACCGTTCGACGCCGTCGATCTCGGAGAGGAACTGCGGCACGATCGTGGATTCGATGTCCGACGAGATACCGGTGCCGCGGGTACGGAAGAGGGCATCCATTTCGTCGAAGAAGACGATGACCGGATTGCCGTCCGCCGCGCGTTCCTTGGCCTTCTTGAAAACTTCCCGCACCTGGCGCTCCGATTCTCCCACGTACTTGTTGAGCAGCTCCGGTCCTTTGACGTGTAGGAAGTAGCTCCGCACTTCCTTGCCGGTCAAGTGTCCCAACTTCTTCGCGATGGAGTTGGCCACGGCTTTGGCAATGAGCGTTTTGCCGCAGCCCGGCGGGCCGTACAACAGCACCCCTTTCGGAGCGCTGAGCTGGTATTCCGAGAACAGGTGAGGGTGGAGGAACGGCAGCTCCACCGCATCCCGCACCTGCTCCAACTCATGCTGAAGCCCGCCGATATGGGCATAGTCCACATCCGGCACTTCCTCCAGCACCAATTCCTCGGCTTCCGATTTGGGCAGTTTTTCAATGACACAGCCGGAGCGCGGATCGAACAATAAGTGGTCGCCCACGCTGAGACGCTCAGCCAACAGGGGCTCGCCGAGTTCGGCGACTTTCTCTTCGTCGAAGTGGAGCGTGACGAGCGCGCGATTCCCCTCCAACAAATCCTTTAGGCGGACGACTTCACCCTGGACGTCGAATCCACGGGCTTCGATCACGTTCAAGGCTTCGTTCAGGATCACTTCCTGTCCCTTCCGCAAGCCTTTGCTCGCGACCGTCGGGTGCAAGCTCACCTTCATCTTGCGTCCGGACACATACACGTTGCCGGTGCCGTCCTGATTGAGGCTCGAGAAGATGGCGTAGGTGGAAGGAGGCGCGGTCAGTTTCTCGACTTCGGCGCGCAGCGCTTCGATTTGCGCTTTGGCTTCCTGCAGAGTCGTGACGAGCTTTTCGTTCTGTTTGTTGGCCTGGTCGAGCTGGTAACGGGATTGGTACAGCCGACGGATTTCTTCTTCCATCGACTGAATCTGGACGCGAAGCTTTTCGACCTCCCGATTTTGTTCGTCGTTCCGATGAATCACGTTTTGGTCTCCCTCGGACAACCGCTTCGTAATGTGCTTAACGGAATCTCGGAGGGACCGTAGCCGGCTTGGACTTCCTTTCGAATCTGCCATCGAACCACCTGGGACAAGCGACAAACTCCTGTGAATCGCGAAGTCCAAGTCTTGAGCGGATTCTAACACTCGTTATTTTCACGGTCAACTAGACGGCAGATTCTCGCGCGTGGAATCAGGCTTTTTGAGTCGATCATGATGCTGACGCGAGGGCGTCGAGCAGCGCTCGCGTCGCGGCTTCCGCATCCTCTGCGCCAAGGATAGCGGTGATGACGGCGACTCCGAACGCGCCGGCAGAGCGCATGTCGCGTGCGCGCGCGGCAGTCACGCCGCCGATGCCGACAATCGGCACACGAACGGTTCGCGCCGCTTCTTCCAACTTTGAGAGACCGAGTGGAGGCCCGTACATGTGCTTCGACGGCGTCTCATAAATCGGACCGAAGACCACGTAATCGGCTCCTCCGGCTTCGGCCTGCACCGCCTCGCTGACGGAATGGACCGATATCCCGAGCAGCCGATGGGCACCGATCAACCGGCGGGCCACCGGCAGGGGCAGGCTGTCACTGCGCAGATGCACGCCGGCTCCTTCGACCGACAGCGCCACGTCGAGGCGGTCATTGATCACGAGTTGGCTGCCGCAAGGGCCTGCGAGCTGTCGAATTTCATCCGCAAGTGCAAGCAACTCCTTCGCACGGAGGTCGCGTTCACGTAATTGAATGGCAGGGCTCCCGGCCTTCAACGCCTGCGCCAGGACGGATAGCAACGGCCTGCCCTTCGTTTGTTGACGATCCGTAACGAGGAGCAGACGCGACTCAAGCGACGGCATGAAGGACCCGAAGAAAACGCAGGATCACTGGTAGGTTCTTCCAGGATGCTCAAAACCTGACGGGCGTTTTCAGCATACTATTACAGCATGCCTTCGATGGGGCTGCTTGCCGTCGCATACAGCTTGCGCGGGATTCGACCCGCCTTGTACGCGAGCCGGCCGGCATGGACCGCATATTTCATGGCCTCCGCCATCGCGATCGGATCCTTGGCGCCCGCAATGGCCGTGTTCATGAGCACGGCATCGGCGCCGTATTCCATGGCCAGCGCGGCATCCGAGGCAGTCCCGACGCCCGCATCCACAATGATCGGCACCTTGACGGTCTCCATGATAATTTTCAAGTTGTAGGGATTGCGGATGCCCAGACCCGAGCCGATCGGCGCAGCCAGCGGCATGACGGCGGGACAACCGATATCGGCGAGCTTCTTGGCAACGATGGGATCATCGTTCGTATAGGGAAGGACAATGAATCCTTCCTTGATCAAAATCCTGGCCGCCTCGATCAGGCCCGTTGTATCAGGGAACAGCGTTTTCTCGTCCCCCAGCACTTCCAGTTTGACGAGGTCTGAGATACCGGCCGCTCGAGCCAGCCGTGCATACCGCACCGCATCCTCGACCGTGTAGCAGCCGGCCGTATTCGGCAGAATCGTGTATTTCTTAGGATCGATGTAGTCGAGCAGGTTCTCCTTCGACCGGTCCGTGATGTTCACCCGGCGCACGGCGACCGTGACGACGTCGGCCCCGGACACTTCGATCGCTTTTCGGGTTTCGGCAAAATCCTTGTACTTACCGGTTCCCACCCAGAGGCGAGACTTGAATTCCCGGCCGGCAATCACCAAGCGATCGTCATACATCGGTCCGTCCCCTTTCCAGCCGCTCGCCGAAGGCGAGCCCCCCGCCGCCGATGAAGCTCAAAATTTCCACCCGATCGCCCGCTTTGAGACTGCGGACGTCGAAATCCTTCCGATCGAGGATTTCCAGGTTCAATTCCACGGCAACACGCTCCGTCTTGATCTCCAGTTCCCGCAGCAGATCGCCGATGGTCGAGCCTGACTGGCAATCGCGCGGCAGGCCGTTGACCTGGATTTGCAAGGCTTCAACCATGGTCCATCATCCTAGGGAACCGCAATTCCGCTTGTCAATCAACTGTCGGGCGCCTTGCCTGTGTCGATGAGAACCCGGCAGAATACCGCAGGACACCCCGATGGACGTTCCAGAGCGCAATCAGCAGCTTGCCGCACTGTTCCGATCGATTGCGGAGCTCCTCGCCGCCCAGCGGGCGAATCCCTATCGGGTTCGCGCCTACCGCCGGGGAGCCGATGCCCTGTTAGCCTTGGATGAAGATGTGGCAGACGTGGCAAAACGACATGCGCTCGAAGAAATCGATGGCATCGGCAGCGATTTGTCCCAGAAGATCGAAGAGTTTCTTAGAACCGGCAAGATCCTGACGCTGGAGACGCTCCGGATGCCCTTGCCCGATGAGGTGAAGGGCTGGGCGCGATTACCGGGCCTTTCGGAATCGCTGGTCGCCTATCTGTACAGCCGCTTGAACATCGCCAGCTTGGCAGACCTCGAGAAACTCGTGCGTTCTCACATGCTCCGGACGATGCCGGGCTTCTCGGGATCCGAGGAGACCTTGCTCCAGGCTATTGAAGAGCTGCGTCGACGCTCAACCTGATCAGGACGGCCGAAGCTCCTTGAATATCTTCCAGGTCTTGAGCAGTTCGACGGCCTTTTGCAGCTGGACATCCTGCTCCAACGAGGGCTCACCCGAAAGATCGAGCGGAGGAGCGGCCGGAGCGGCGCCGTTCCTTTGCACGCCGTCTTCGGTGCCTTTGGGCGTCGCAGCGGACTGTTCTTTTCCGGGGCCGGCGACGGGCGGTTTGGACACCTTCCCATCGGCCTCTTTGTCCCCCGGCTTGGTCTCAGCCTTGGCCACCGTGGTCGCCGGCTGCGGCTTGATCACGATGTCTGGCGTGATGCCGGTCGATTGAATCGAGCGGCCTTTCGGGGTGTAGTATTTAGCGGTCGTGAGCCGGAGTCCCGATCCATCGCCCAGCGGAAGAATCGTCTGTACCGATCCCTTTCCAAATGACGTCGTTCCCACGATCACGGCCCGTCCGTAATCCTGCAAGGCGCCGGCCACAATTTCCGATGCGCTGGCCGATCCTTCATTGACGAGGATGATCATCGGCGAATCGTCCATCTGATCCCTACCCTTGGCGAACCACTCATCCTTTTTGCTTTCACGGCCCTTGGTATACACCACCAACTTGCCGTTCGGCAGGAAAGCCTCGGACACCTCCACGGCCGCCGTCAACAAACCTCCGGGATTATTGCGCAGATCGAGGATCGTGGATTGGACCTTCTGTTCCTTGAATTGCTTCAACACCCTGCCTAAATCCCGACCGGTGGCCTCTTGAAACTGCGTGAGTTTGACATAGCCGATGTTATCCAAGACCTTCGACTTCACGCTCTCAATCTTAATGGTATCCCGCACCAGAGTGAATTGAAGCGGATCGGCGGTGCCGTCCCGTTGGATGGTGAGATTGACCTTGGTGCCCTTCGGCCCACGCATCTTTTGGACGGCATCCATGAGCGACAGATCTTTCGTGGACTCTTCGTTGACCTTCGTAATGTAGTCGCCGGCCTTGATACCCGCCCGCTGTGCCGGCGTCCCATCAATCGGCGCAATCACGGCCAAGCGGTTTTCTTTGACGCCGATCTGAATCCCGACGCCTCCGAACTCTCCCTTGGTCTCGACTTGCATTTCTTTGTACATCTCGGGCGTCATGTAGGCCGAGTGCGGATCGAGCGTAGAGAGCATGCCGCGAATGGCGCCTTGGACGAGATCCTTGACCTTTGTGTCGTCGACATAGTTTTTCTGGACCTGCGTCAAGACCTCCGAAAACGTTCTCAATTCCTCGTATGTCTCGGTGGCATGGCCGGTCCGTTCCCATCCCTTGCCGATCAATACGCCGGACAGCAAGGCCACCACGACCATTGGCCCCAGCATCCAGAATCGCCGCCGTTGGTTCTGTTCCATCATATGCGTCCTTTCGCCCGCACAGTCTTGTGTTGCTCTGTTGTCTTCTCTAGCGTCTCGCCAGCCACTGGAGAGGATCGACCGGTTCGGTTCCTTCGCGCAATTCGAAGTATAAAGTATTTTCACCCGTCATGCCCGTGTCACCCGTCTCACCGATCGCCTGCCCGGATCCGACGACCGCCCCGACCGACGTGAGGATTTTCGAGGCATGGGCATAGAGCGAAAAGAAGCCGTTGGCATGATCGAGGATTATAACGAGTCCGTAGCCTTTCAACCAGTCCGCATAGACGACGGTCCCGGCCATGACCGCATGGATGGCACTTCCTTCCAATGTCCTGATTTCAATCCCCTTCCGTTGGACGTAGGTGTTGAAGGTCGGATGCTTTTGCCGGCCGAAGTAGGTCAGGACGCTGCCCTCGGCCGGCCATGGCAGACCGCCCTTGACCCCTTTCGGCAGAGAGCCGGACGGCGGCTTGGCCGCTGCCGCCCTACGGCGTTGCTCCAACTCCCGCAACAAACTGTCGATGCGCGCAGCCGATCGCTCTAATTCCTGCAGTGCCCGTTCGAACGATTCTTTCTCCTGAGTGAGTTTCGCCAGATACAATTTCTTCTCTTTCTTGACCGTCTTGATCTCATCGAGATGCTTCTCGGTGGTGCGTTTGTACGCCAGCATTCCCACCCGCGCGGCTTCCCGCTGCCGCTCCGCTTCCTGCATATTGGCCATGTCGGTTTTGAAGGTCTCGATGAGGCCGTAGTCGCGCGCGGAAACCGCCGACAGATAGCGGAGGCGGCGCTGGAAATCTCCATACGAATCCGAGGCGAGCAGCGGTTTCCAGTGCCCGAACCGCCCTTCCATATACTGAACACGCAGTCGCGCGAGAATCGCCTCCTGCCGGACCTGCACGCCGTCCCGCAACCGCGCGATCTGCGCATTGATCGCCTCGATTTCCTGGTCTTTTTTGCGCAGTTTTCGGCTGATCTCCTGTTGGGACTGCCGGTAGCGCACATGCCGCTCGTCCAGTGTTTGTATGCCTTGCAGGATGGACTCGCGCTTTTTTCCCGCTTCGTCCGCCTGCCGCCGCTTTTCTTCGATCTGGTCTTTGAGCTGCTCTAGCGTCTTGCGTTCCCTGTCGATTTTGTCATTGATGGAATCGGCGGAGACGCCGGCCGGTGAGCAAAGCGCGATCACCAGCACCGCTCCAATCGAGTACGATCGGCACCATCTCATACCTTGGCCTCATCGAACCGCCGCAAGGAGACGAAGCTGCCGGCGAAGCCGAGGACGATACCGACGCCGACGAGCAACAGGCAGACGGAAAGCGGAAAAAAGATGGTGAGCTGTTCGAGGCCGCGCAACCGTCCCGTCGTCCGCATTTGATGCCGAAACAGTTCGTACAGCGCGTTGAGCATGAACAACGAGCAGGCGCTCCCCAGGCCTCCGAGCACCGCCCCTTCCAATAAATAGGGAACGCGAATGAAGGTCTTCGTGGCGCCGATCAACCGCAGAATGGCGATTTCGTCCCGGCGGGCAAACAACGTCAGCCTGATCGTGTTGGCGATGATCGTCACGGCGGCCGCCGAGAGGATAAGGCCGATCCCGATGGCGACCAGCTCAATGGACCGGATGATCGTGGACAGAGCATCGATCCATTCCTGATTATAATCCACCTTCTCGACCCCCGCGAGCACACCGATCCGTTCGGCCCAGCGTTTGACGGCTTCCGGTGACCGGAAGGGCGGACTCAATGTCACGACGAAGGAGGCAGGCAAGGGATTCTGACCAAGCCCTTCCAGAAGATGAGAATCGGAGGGGAATTGGGCCCTGAATTCTCCGAGCGCTTGCTCCTTGGAAATAAAATGCAACGCTGCGACGGCACGATCGGCCCGCAGCTGCCGGTCAAGCTCGGAAACCGTGGAGGCCACGGCCCGATCATCCAGATACACCATGATTTTGATGTCTTCCTGGAGCCAGCCGGCAGCGGCACGCAGGTTCACGTACAACAGCAGGAAGATGCCGACGCAAGCGAGGGTAAACGCCGTCGTAAAAATCGCCACCACGGTGGTCGTGCGATTGGTCCAGATATTGGCCCAGGCCTCGCGGAGCAGATAGAACAACGTTCTCATAATAGAGTCACCCGTTGCTCCGGCATCAGCGATCCCTGCACGAGCGTGACAACGCGTCGATTGACCTGCGTCATCACCGAGGGGTCATGCGTGGCCACCAGAACAGTTGTGCCGCGGGCGTTGATCAGCTTGAAAAGCTCGATGATCTCTCCGGTCAGGGCCGGATCCAGATTGCCCGTCGGTTCATCCGCCAAGAGCACGACAGGTCCGTTCACGATGGCGCGCGCAATACAGACCCGCTGCTGCTCGCCGGTCGACAGACTCATCGGCAATTGGTCCCGCTTGTGTTCTACGCCGACCGCCCGTAACGCTTCGGTCACTTTTCGCTTGATGTCCGTCTGGGACACGCCTTGGACGAGCAACGGCAGGGCCACGTTGTCAAAGACGGATTTTTTGACGAGCAGCTGGAAATCCTGAAAGACCGTCCCGACCTTGCGCCGGAGATAGGGAATTTCAGACGCCTTCAGTGTGCCGACATTCTTGCCGTTCACGACGACCTGCCCGTGGTCAGGCCGTTCGGCACCGATTAACATTCGCAGGAGCGTCGATTTTCCCGCGCCGCTGGGCCCCATCAACAAGACGAATTCACCCTTCTGGACCTCTAGGCTGACGTCCGACAGCGCCAGACGTCGGTCGTATTGTTTGGTGACATGGACGAGCTGAATCATGGTCTATCAGTGCCAGTCGTCGCTGGAGACCTCGAAGGCATTCTGAATGTGCTCGATCCGAAGCGCCGCTGTCGCCGTGGGCTCGAGCAGGACGACGTCGAATCGGCAGGACCGGTCCATCCAATGTCGCCGTGCGAGAAATTGGGCGGCCACCCTGATGAGTTTTTGCTGCTTCTGCCGATCCACGGCATGAATCGCGCCTCCGAACTGTGCGGTCCGTCGCGCCTTGACCTCAATGAAGACCAACACGCGGCCGTCCTCCGCCACGAGATCCAACTCGCCGAGCGAGGTGCGAAGGTTTTTGGCGACGATGCGATAGCCTTTCCGACGCAAATAGCGCTCGGCCTCCGCTTCTCCTTCTTGCCCAAAGATCCGCCTGGGGTCAAGAATTGTCACGCTCTTGTCCGTTACATGCCCGCCGCGCAGCACGTGGCGGTCGCGGTTGATGCGTCTGAGCAATCACTTCAGACACAGGCGCGTAGGTCCGTCGATGGATGAGACAGGGGCCATGCCTTGCCAGTTGCTGAAGGTGCTCTTCGGTGCCGTACCCTTTATGGGAAAGGAAATTATAGTGGGGATACTGCCGATGAAACTCGGCCATCAGCCGATCCCTCGTCACTTTCGCCACGATCGAGGCCGCCGCGACGGACAGGCAGAGCGCATCACCCTTGATGATGGAGCGGAGCGGGATGGGGCAACCGGGCAGTGAAATCGCGTCAATGAGCAGGCAATCCGG
>DASTFK010000229.1:0-12090 GCA_035719945.1 Nitrospira sp. | reverse complement strand
CTCGCCATCATTCCGGAAAAGGGGGGAGTACAGAAAGAAGAACGAGCGAGCTTGGAGAGAGCATTTGATTCCTGCTATAGGGTTGGGAGGGAGAACGGTTCTGTCATGAATGTTGAAGAACGTGATCCGTTGGGAACGGAGTTCCTGACAGCAGTCTATGAAGTGCTGGGGCCGGAGACCGAGGCTCGAGCCCGGGCCGAGCGCATTTGTCTTGATCAAACCATCGAAGCGGACGCCGATCTCCTTGCGCCTGCGCTTCGCGCCAAGATTCTCGGCCGTCTCGAACAGATTCGGCCGCTTGCCGCAGGGCGCTACGAAGCCACGATTCGATATGCAGGCGACCTCGTCGGGAAAGAGCTTAGTGATCTCCTGAACTTGTTATTCGGAACGAGCAGTCTGCGCTCGGATGTACGTCTGCTGTCCTTTTCGCTGACAGATGGGCTTCTCTCGTCATGGCGCGGGCCTCGGTACGGATTGGTCGGCCTTCGGCGGGCCGTCGGCGTGTCGAATCGACCGCTGGTCTGTGCGGTCCTCAAGCCCTTGGGGCGTTCGCCGAAGGAACTGGCGAAGCTTGCGGCGCAGTTCGTGCGTGGCGGTGCGGATTTGATCAAAGACGATCAAGCGCTACTCGATCAACCCTTCTGTCCATTCAATGAGCGAGTGGCCCGTTGTGCCGAAGCGATCTCCGACGCAAGTGTGCAGAGAGGGCGGCCCTGCCTGTATTTCGCGCATGTGAGCGGAGCGTTGGATTCGATGCGGCAGCGCGCTGGCGAAGCGAAGCGTTTGGGAGCGACTGGTCTGTTGGTCGCTCCTGGAGTGACCGGCTTCGATGGGCTGCGTGCGCTTGCAGTCGATGAGACGTTGGCTGTTCCTATTGCGAGTCATCCGACCTTTCTCGGGACCTGCGTCTCTGGAGAAGGGGGAGGGCTTGCCCCGGCCGTGGCGTATGCGTTGCTGCCTCGATTGGCCGGAGCGGACATGACCATTTATCCCAGCTTCGATGCCGGCTATACCATGTCGAAGAAAGACTGCATCTCCGTGGCGGTGGATAGTCGGCAGCCCTGGGCGCATATCATGCCCATGATGTCTGCGGTCGGCGGCCGAATAGGAGTTGATCGGATTGGCGAGCTGACCACGGCATTAGGTCAGGATGTCGTATTCGTGCTTGGCAGCCGGATACAGCAGAACCAGCTGGGAGTCGTCACAGCGATTGAGGAATTCCAGCGGGTGTTGACGAAGTCGCTGTCGTGAAGCCTTGAGCTGCCGTTTGCTGTCAGCTGCTGGCCTGGCTGGGCGAGGTATGAGTGAGGATGACTGCGCTTGCCCGTTCCGCGGCTTGTTTCATGCGAAACGCCGTTGTGGCCCAGCAGGTGGACACGAAGACGACGTGGAACATGACGTCGCTCCACGGGCCGAACAGGTAGCCTTCCTCCGCGCCGTGGACATAGGCGATGAAGAGAGTCAGGACGCCCACCGTCAGCCATCGGGCAGCCGCGAGCGCCGTCGACCGTGCGTGTTGCTGGCGGCTTTCCGCCGAGACTTCAAACGGCCGCTTGCCGATTCCAAGCGAAAACCAGTTCAGATAGAGCCACTTGCCATGTCTGAGAAACACGAGACCGCCGGCGGAGACCAGACTACCCAGTAGCGTCAAATCAAATGTGCTGATCATTGACCGTTCCTCGCGGGTGGTACGAAGACTCAACGCGGAATGATCAGAATCTGAGGGATCGATCGGCAGGACATAGCATACGCCTCACGTTCAACGGCGGGCGTACCTTACATGAAGCTGCAGAGTGAGACAAGACAGACATCAGTAAAAGAGGTGTTTCATGATCAGCGATATCCCGCGTGAGGCTTTTGAACGCCAGTACCTGCGAGCCCGTGTGATCGCGACAGGACTGCTGTTATGCATGGCCGGCCTGTTTGTGGCTTCGCTGGTATGGGAGCAGAGGTATCCGGCGCTACGGTGGATCCGGGCCTTTGCGGAGGCGGCCATGGTCGGAGCGCTCGCCGACTGGTATGCCGTCACGGCGCTGTTTCGGCGGCCGCTCGGTCTGCCGATTCCACACACGCAGATCATTCCACGAAACAAGGAGCGCATTGCCTCTCGACTCGGTAGCCTGACGCAGCGCCAGCTTCTGACCCCTGACGCCATCGGGAAGCTGATCGAGTCGTGGCGCATTCCGGACGAGTTGACAACGGTGCTACTCGATCCGAGCCGCAGGCAGGCGCTGACTCAGGAAGCGGCACGCCTCTTGGGCCGCATGGTCGCGGCGTCGGAAGATCGTGCGATGCAGCAGTTCATCCGGCATCTCGCGACCAATACGCTGCGCGGACTCCACCTTTCGCCGGTGATCGGACAGGTGCTGTCCGGTTTTCTGGAAAGCCCTCAACGAGACCGGTTGCTGAACGACGCCCTCACCCTTGTGAGCGAGTCCGTGGAAGCCCATCGAGGTCAGTTGTCCAGTCTCATCGCCGAAAAACTGCCGTGGTCCCGGCTGCTCAGTCTCGTCCGGCTCGATGAGAAGGTGGCTGAGAAACTCGTGGACTGGTTTCTCTCGCTGCTAAGGGATATGCGAGATGATGCCAATGATCCATTCAGGCAGCAGTTGATCGCGCGCCTCGAGGTGGCGGCGCAATGGCTGATGCATTCCGAACAGGCCTTGCAGCGGGAAGCGTCTATGAAGGAGAAGCTGTTGGGCTATGAGGTCTTGCTGCAATTCATCAACGATTCCTGGGACAGTTTGAAACAGTGGATGCTGGCGGATCTGAGGCACGAGGAGTCGGAGATCCGCGCCTATCTCGGCGAGGCCTTGGCCGGGCTTGGCGAGACGCTAAGGACGGATCCCGAATTCGTGGCGCTGCTGCAGCACGGATTACAAGATTTTGTCCTCGATCTGGCTACAAGGCATGGCGACCGGATCGGAGAGCTGGTCACCGCCACGGTCCGTGACTGGTCCGTCGTTCACATGGTGAACACGATCGAGCGGGAGGTCGGGACGGATCTGCAGTTTATCCGCATCAACGGGGCGGTCGTGGGCGGACTTGTAGGACTTTTACTGTACGGAACAGCCCTGCTGATTGCCAAGTTATAAACCGGTGCTATATTTGACGTATGAGGGTGTTTTCCCGATCATTCGCCGTCGTGGTCCTGGCTCTCAGCCTTGTCGCTCCGCTTACATGGGCCGGTACCGCTTCGAATGTTGCCTCATTGGTCGAGAATCCCGACTCCTATCAATCTCAGGTCGTGCGCGTCACGGGAACCGTTTACAACCACAGGATTCGACGTGGGGTGAACAAGTGTTTTCAGTTGTTCACTCTGGAGGATGGAACCGGCTCCATAGATGCGGTGTACAAAGCCAACTGTTCCGGAGCAAGGAACTCGCTTCGCGACCGTGATGTCGTCACCGTCGAAGCAGAATTCGAACGGACCTCCAGTGACTCAGGCATGCTCAAGGTGAGATCGATCCTGAGCAAAGTGGCCCCCTCCGCACAGTAATGATCCTTCCAAGCTCGCTCGTTTTTCCCTCAGCAGAAGGCGGATCATGGCCGGAGCAATAGTCCATCATCCGTCAGGCTACCCTCATTCGAATTCTAGAAAGTATTGTTTCTGCAGAAAAGTGTGCTCCTTCGCCAGCCGATAGCCGGCCTCCGTCATTTCCTCTATGACCTTCTCCCTTGGCACCAGATGCCGCTTTGGAAAGCCCAGCTCGCCTGAACGCTCATCGTGATAGAAATCGATGATCGCGATGTGGCCACTCGGCTTGAGGGACGATTTGACGTTGCGGAAATAGTCCGTGCGGTCTGCGAGGTGGTGGTAGGTATTGCAGACGAAGATCAGATCGACCGATTCGAATGGAATCTTTGGGTTGTCAGGCCTGGCCAGGATGAATTCCGCATCGAACGACCGGTGCATGTGGACAAGGCTCTCTTCCACATATTTCAACGCCTCCGGTTCGATGTCGATCACGTACACTTTGCCCGTGTCGCCGATCGCCTCCACGAATCGCCGGGTAAAGTATCCGGAGCCGGCGCCCAGGTCGGCGACGTACAGGCCCGGTTTGAGCGCCAAGGCGTCGATGACCTGCGCCGGTTTCTGGTCCTGATCGCGCTCGGGACGATCGAGGCGATCGAGGTACTCCATGACGTTGGGCGTCTGGTCATGCTGATGCCCTTCCTGCGCCGGCGCTGGGCCAACCCACAGCAGGACAAGCGTCAACAGTGCAAGACCCGAGGATGTGATGATGAGCTGCCAGGAAATCTGAGCCATGGGCATCATGCTGTCGGAACCCATTTCTCCCTATGGATAAAGACGGGTGCCTCCCGGCGACTTGCGCTTATGCACGGGTACCACACTTGTTGGTCAGATGCGACCAGGTTCGACCTGGCGATGCCGATGTTCGCTGGTCCGTTCGCGCGAAGCGCGGAATGGAACGAGTTTCGGCATCGAGCTGATGAACAACATGTGTGGTCGTGCACTAGCGCTGGAGCATAGGGACGGCACCCGTCTTTACTTGCCTATTTCTTTTTGCCGAGCGACTGCTGCAACAACCCTTTCCATTCCTCCCGGTTCACCGCGGGCAGAGTGGTGATCTGAATGTGCCCGAGTGAGGCGTTGAGTACGGCGGCTTTCATGGCGGTCTTGTTGTCGGGGAATTCCCAGATAGCAACGACGTCGTATTCGCCGAGGCAGTAGTAGGCCTGAACAAGCTTACCGCCGAGCGACTTGGCGGTCTGTTTTACCATTTCAGCCCTCTCGATGCCTTTATCCCTCATGGTTTGAAGACCATGCTGCGTGAACTTCACGAGGCTGACGTAGGTCTGCATAGCGGCCCTCCTGTGTGAGATGTGGACAGTGACGTGTTCGGGGCAAATTGTAGGCCTCTTCCCAGGCCGTAACAAGCCAGGGAAGAGGCGCGCGGGCGATGAGGACTGTTGATCTCTCTTGCTCGACCAACGCGCACACCAGAAAGGGAGATCGAAGGCGGATGGTCGTCCCTGCTCAGCGAGGGGTGAGCCGCATGACCCTGTCACTGCTTGGCTCCGCAACTTGGTCTGTCCTGGACTTCGTCCGAACGGACCTTCGAACAGTGCGTCTCGCCATCGCCAGAGGCGACCGCAGCGACTGGGTCATGCACCCCTCGCAAGTCGCAGGTCACGATGATCCGCCTTACGGGGCGTGGAAACGAGGGGGGCGGTCTCGCAATGGAAACCAGGGTTTTCCCCAGGTCGTCACATGTCGAAAGCAGCACATAGTAGAACAAGCTTGGTGCCTCGTCCGATTACCACGACAGGAGATGGAGGACATGTTATGGATATGCAACACCTGGTCAAACAGTTCGTTTCCGACAGTAAGAATCTCTACCGGAAACTCCGCAGCCACGGCGAGGAACTCTCCGACTTGGACTTGGTCGCGCTTCGAGAACAACTGCATATGCTTGATACCGAGGCCGGCCATCTCCAGGATCTCAAGTCGGATGGCATCACTTTCATGTTCCATGGCCGTAGGCCGGAATCCGATAAGCCATACATTCGCAAGGCGGTGTAGCGCGCAACACAGTGCCGGGCTCTGAAATAGTATTGGGATGCCGATTTGAACGCCGAACGGCGGCGTGCGTTTAGCCTCGCCCTCCCTTCACCGCACCAGCGCCCCGGATGATAGGTGTTTTGTCTTAGCCGATTAGTGTAGGCTCGTGCCGTGAAACCCGGATATCGCTTAATCCTCATCGATCGCGACGGCGTGTTGGTGTCTGAATTCCAGGTGACCGAGCGCGATTTGAGTGATCCCCCGGCGTTTGTGGCGGCAATCAAGCACTCAATCGAACAGGTCGAAGAAGAAGAGCCGTAAAGGAGCGGGTCAATGCGTGCGCCGACTACACCGCAGGACCTGGCACGGTCCAGTCTGTCCGTGCTCTTCATGGTCGGCCTCATCGCCGCCTCGTTCTGGATCTTGCGGCCGTTCCTTCCCGCCCTGCTATGGGCGACCTTGATCGTGGTCGCGGCTTGGCCCCTGATGATGCAGGTCGAAGCCCTGCTCTGGGGGCGGCGGGCGTTGGCCGTCACCGTTATGACGGTGGTGCTGCTGCTCATCTTTGCGGTGCCCTTTTCCCTGGCCGTGGGGACGCTCGTCGCCCATCTCGATGAGATCGTGGACTGGGCGCAATCGCTCAAATCGCTCACGTTGCCTGCGCCGCCGGGCTGGGTGGAAAGCGTTCCATTTCTGGGCCCAAAGATCGCCTCGGTCTGGCGCGAGTTCGCCTCGTCCGGTCCAGAAGAACTGGCCCGCTATGCAGCTCCCTACGCTCGCGTCACCGGCAGCTGGCTGCTCGCTCAGCTGGGGAGTCTCGGCGCCCTGACCGGCCAGTTTCTTGTCACGTTATTGATGGCAGCCGTGTTGTTCGCTCGAGGAGACGTGGCAGTGACGGACTTGTGCCGGTTTGGGCGGCGGCTGGCCGGCGTCCGAGGTGAGCGGGCGGTGCACCTTGCCGGACAGGCGATCCGCGGCGTTGCGCTCGGCATCGTACTCGTGGCCCTGGGGCAAGCCGTCCTTGCAGGGATTGGACTTGCCGTTGCCGGCGTGCCGTTTGCCGTGTTGCTCACGGCGTTAATGTTCCTCTTCGGGGTGGTACAGGTTGGTGTCGTGCCGGTGCTCGTGCTCGCCGTGGCTTGGCTGTATTGGCAGGGAAGCAGTGGCTGGGCGACCGCGCTCTTGGTCTGGACGATCTTCGTCGGCACGATCGACAATGTGATACGTCCGATCCTGATCCAAAAAGGCGCGCAACTTCCGCTCCTGCTCGTCGTCGCCGGCGTCATCGGTGGCCTGATCTCGTTCGGTCTCGTGGGAATTTTCGTCGGCCCAGTCGTGCTCGGAGTCAGTTACATGCTGTTCGAGGCCTGGTTGTGGGAAGAGCCGGAGGAGCCGGTAGAGGGAAGACTATGAGATACCGTGTAGTGCTTGCGTGTCTGGTGTTGACGGCGCTGCCTGTCTTCGGGGAGCAGTTACAACACGATGGCGGCGTCTGGCGCACCGTCGCACCGGCGCCGATGAAACGAACGGAAGTCGCTGCCGCAACGGTTGCAGGAAAGATCTACGTCGTGGGCGGCTTCGAACAGCCGAGCTTGGGTAATGTGCTGAATTTTGCGATCACTCCTACAGTCGAAGAATACGATCCCGCGGTGGATCGCTGGACCACTAAAGCTTCCATGCCGCTCGGTCTGCACCACGTGGGCATCGGCGTGGTTGGCGGGCGCCTGTACATCATCGGCGGCTACAAACAATCGGGATTGAGCGTTTGGGGGCCCGTCGCCACGGTCTATACCTACGATCCGGTGACCGATGCCTGGAGTGAGCGCGCGTCGATGCCGACCGCTCGCGGCGCGTTGTCCGTCACCGTGCACGATGGGAAGCTGTATGCAATCGGCGGGTACGAAGGCAGGGCGAATAGCGCGGCGGTCGAAGCCTACGATCCCGTGGGGAACAGTTGGAGTGTCCGCGCCCCACTGCCGACCCCGCGCGATCATCTGGCGACGACGACGGCGGCTGGAAAATTGTACGCCATCGGCGGAAGACTCAAAGGGGACTACCATCGCAACCTCTCGGTCACCGAGGTTTACGATCCTCTCTCGGATAAGTGGAGCAAGGCGCCCGATCTGCCGACCGCCCGCAGCGGTATCACCGCGGCGGAAGCCGGCGGCCGCGTGTACGTGTTCGGCGGGGAGGGCGTGGACGGAACATTCCGTGAAAACGAAGTCTACGATCCCGCGCGAGACTCCTGGCTGGCGATGGCGCCCATGCCCACCGCGCGTCACGGCCTTGGATCGGCGGTGGTCGACGGGCGCATCCACGTGATCGGCGGCGGACCGACTCCGGGCGGCAGTTTCAGCAATCTGAACGAAGTCTATTCGCCGCCGGGTGTTCGAGACAACGCTCAGCCGCCTCTCCGAAAATAACTGCCGTAGCTCTCGAGCACGGACATGGCGTTCGGATCTCGGCCGATGCGTTTCCAGACATCTCCTGTCCCAACGTCGCCGTCTTCCAACACCGCTAGATAAAAGCCGCACCGGCCGCTCGCATGAAAGCGTTGGGGCATGTCGGGGCGCCCAAAACGCACGCCGAGTTTGTAGCATGGCACGCGGGGCTGTGTGACCTCGACGACGGCGCCGCCGATGCAGAATCGATCCCCGATGCAGACGGACGATTCGTCTAACCCTTCCGTGGTGAAATTTTCACCGAACATGCCGTACGGCAGGTCCATGCCGGAAAGCTCCGCGCGCCAGAATGCATAATGCTCGGATGGGTAGACATAGACGGCCTTGTCCCATCCGCCGTGCACTCTGAGGTCGGCTTGCTCGTCGCCCTCCAGATTGGAGCGGCGCAGCATGATGCGGCCTTCTACCGGATCTTTGTAGATGCCAGTGGTCACCGTTCTTCGTCGCCATTTCACCTTGCGCGGGTGACCGACTTGAATGGAGAGGAGTTTCATCATGTGCGTCTCCCGGTGAGAGCCAGCCGGGCGGACGATGCTCCGTCGGGCTGAACGTCAATCCTTCCTACTGCACGCCGGCTGCGACTTCCGCCGGCTTCAATACGCGTAAAAACTCCACAATCCTCGCGCCGATTTCCGCACTGTGCGTTTCGAGGGCGAAATGGCCCGTGTCGAAGAACATCACCTGCGCGTCGGGATTATCCCGTGTGAAGGCGTGCGCTCCAGCCGGTAGAAAAAAGGGATCACCGTTGCCCCAGACAAGGAGCGTCGGCGGCCGGCGGTCACGAAAATACTGCTGAAAGTGGGGATAGAGCGTCACATTGTTTCCATAATCGAGAAACAAATCCAGTTGGATCTCCTCGTTGCCTGGGCGTCCCAGCAGGGCGCTATCGAGCGCATAGGATTCCGGTGCGATGCGTGATTCGTCAGCCCCTTGCGTGTACTGCCACTTGGTCGAGTCCGGCGAAAGAAACGTTTTCAATGCATTTCGGTTCTCGAGTGTAGGATCGGCCCAGTACCGTTGAATCGGATTCCATCCCGCGCTCAGGCCTTCCTCAGAGGCATTCCCGTTCTGAGAGATGATCGCCGTGACGCGGTCCGGATGCCGAAGGGCCAGGCGAAGACCGACTGGAGCGCCGTAATCGAAGATATAGAGCGCATAGCGTGTGAAACCAATCGCTTCTGTGAAGCGGTCGATTACGTCGGCTAGATGATCGAAGGTGTAGGCAAAGCTGGATCGGCTGGGCGCGTCCGAGAATCCAAATCCGGGAAGATCGGGAGCGACAACACGGGCATGCGGCGCCAGCAGGAGAATCAGGTCTCGGAACATGTGCGACGACGTGGGAAAGCCGTGCAGCAACAGGACGGCAGGCGCGGTTGGCGACCCTGCTTCGCGGTAAAAGATGTTGAGCCCATCCACATCGCGCCTCCGATAGCGGATCGATACATCATGAACGGTCATGCTGAGCTCCTTGGTTGTGCTGCCGGAATCACCGGCTGCAGCGTGGTTAAGGCCATGTCGTGGTAACCATCTAAACACTATATTGACGGTTATATCAACTATCGGCTAACCTGTCAAGTATGAGTTCACCGGTGCAACACAAAGTCCCGTTTCTCTTTATCGCCAACCAACCCTGTTTGGATTTCATCAATACCGACCTGGTCATGAATGGGCAGCCAACCGATTTGCTCTCGTCGTTTCAGGATTTGGTCGCCTGGCTCGTTCAGGTGGGTCTTCTGACCGAGAAGGACGTAGAGCGGATTGAAGGAGGAGGGAGCCGCGACGAGATGGAGACGCTGAAGCAGGCGAAGGCGTTTCGCAGAACCATGAGGGACATGGCCGAACGCCTCGCCGCCCACAAGCCGGTGCCACAAGCCGCGCTTGACCTCATCAACCAACTGCTGCGTCATCGGGTCGGCTCTGCTCAGGTCATCCGTCGAAGCGGCATGTTCGAGCGGAGATACGAGGCCGGGTTCGAACACGCCAACCAGGTGCTGGGGCTGCTGGCCGAGGCTGCGAGCGATCTCTTGTGCGCGTGTGACCTGTCCTTGGTCAAGCAATGCCAAAACCCGGCTTGCGTGCTGTTTTTCTACGATACGACCAAGAATCACGCGCGCCACTGGTGCAGCATGAATCTTTGTGGCAACCGCAGCAAGGTCGCTGCCCACTATCGTCGACACAGGAAACGCAGGACATGAAGGCGCCAAGTCATACGGTCGCCGGCATCGATGTCGGCGGCTCGAAGAAGGGCTTTCATGCAGTCGCCCTGCGGGAAGAACGCATTGTGGCCACATTGGTCACCACTGTCCCCGGGCAGGTGGTGGCCTGGTGCCGAGAACTCCACGTGTCAGCTGTCGGCATTGATGCACCCTGCCGATGGAGTCATACCGGGCGGGCAAGGTTGTGCGAACGGGAATTGGCCGGCCTCGGCATGTCGTGTTTCTCCACTCCCAGCCAGATAGTCGGAGAGGTCCATCCGTTCTATCGGTGGATGGTCAATGGCGCAGAACTGTTTCGACTGTTGGCACCGCATTACCGGCTCTATGACGGTCGGACGCCGTTGCTCGAGCCGTTGTGCTTCGAGACATTTCCACAGGCCATCGCCTGCTGCTTGGCCGGAAAGATGCTCTCGGCGAAGAACAAACGGGTAGAGCGCCGGCGGCTGCTGGATCAAGCTGCCCTGACTACCGATGCCCTGACGAGCATCGACGAGATCGATGCGGCGCTTTGCGCCCTGGCCTCTCAGCATGTCCTTGCCGGCAGCTTCAAAGTCTTCGGCGATGTCGCCGAAGGGTTCCTTCTCATTCCTCATCGCTTGTAATTGGTCACCACGGCATCCTGGTCACCCGAAATCAGTCGATCATCATCTTTCACATCTTGACAAGACTCCAAGTTTCAATTACAAAAGCCACCGTCCGCAGTGGCGTTGGCATAAGAGGAACAGGTCGCTGCACCACTCATGCACTCCGCCTCGCGTAATTCCTCTCCACGTTAACCGGAACGAATCTTCAGACGGTTTTATGGCATTCAACGGTACGCCGCGCACCGATGGATTTACCCAAGGGTGTCGCGACTTCATTCGATCGCTGACGTTTGAAGCAATTCTGGCTTGCACCGTCTACGGGCCGCCGATGCTGTTCATGATCGGACCGGCGGCCATCGTAACGAACCATCCGCTGGTCTTCATCGCGCTGAATAGCCTGCTCGGATTCGGGATGAGTTGGACGATCCACTGCATGGGGCATCGCTTACTGATGCCGCTGCCGCAGGCGCCGCAAAGGATTCATCTCTCGAGACGCCTGTGTCTGCCGGTGAAGCTGACGTCGGGGCAATTCGTCTGGATGTTGGAGATCCTGGTTGCGGCCGGTGTCCTGTGCGGAACTGCCGGAAAGCGATACTTCGCCGAGGATTTGACGACAAGCGTGCTGCTCTTCTCGCTTGGGCTTGCGCTGTATTTCCTTCCCGTCTATCTGAGCAAACTGTGGAGCGATCGGTACTATCCAGCCCTCACGCTCTCGGGTCCGACCGAAGACGTCATCAATAAATCCTTCCCCGGCGTACGTTCCTTCTTCCCCTAGGAACATACGATTCGTCAGGGGCGCATCCCCCGACATGCGTGTGCAGGGGCCAGAATTGACGAATCTCCCTTCTTCCCTTGGAGCCGCGCCCTCGGCCTGAATCGTCAATGCCAGGGGAGAACGAAAGTAGGGGTTTCCCCCGGGACCTCAGCTTAGGTACAGTAGTCCAGATCCTATGCGAGGTGGGGCTGGTGAAGGTTCTAACCTGCTCGGCTGCGCTCGTGATGGTCCTGGCCCCCGCCATACCGGCGCCAGCGTGGGGCGCTCTGGGGCAATCAGCGACGACGGTTGAAGATGATCGGGCGAAACTGAACGGCCAGCACCAGCACCAGCACCGGGCCGGGACCGGCTATTCCATTGACACAATCACAGTCGCCGGGATGGAGATCAACGAATATGTCTCCTCGGACGGCGTGGTCTTTGCGGTCGTCTGGAAAGGTACCGGCGCCCCCGATCTGAAGCTTCTTTTGGGGGAGTATTTCGAAGAGTATCAGGAAGAAGTTGCCGCTGCTCGCAGCCGCACGCC
>DASTFK010000228.1:0-5638 GCA_035719945.1 Nitrospira sp. | reverse complement strand
AGCACATCACCTCGTGTTCGGCCTCGGCTACCATTTCTAGCTGACAGCTCTGCCATCGAGTGGCCAATGGCTTCCCCGTTGGCCACTCATGGTTTCTGCTCCTCCCGTCCTTGTTGGGGCTTTCCTGCCTGTGTTAGATTCGCTCTCTACCGACCTTACAGTCCCACGTTGAACAGCGATGAGCAAAACCTACGATCATCACGCCATTGAGGTGAAGTGGCAGGCGTATTGGGAAGAATACCGCCCGTTCCGGGCGGTCGAGGGTGCCACCAAGCCCAAGTTTTACTGTCTCGACATGTTCCCGTATCCCTCCGGCTCGGGCCTGCATGTCGGTCATCTGGAAGGCTACACCGCGACGGACATCGTGTCGCGCTACAAACGCATGAAGGGCTTTAACGTCCTTCATCCCATGGGATGGGACGCCTTCGGGTTGCCGGCTGAACAGTATGCAGTGAAGACCGGCATCCATCCCGCCATGACGACCGCTCAGAACATCGCGACCTTTAAGCGGCAGATGAAGCGCGTCGGGCTGTCTTATGACTGGGAGCGCGAACTCAGTACGACCGACCATGACTACTATCGCTGGACACAATGGATTTTCCTGCAACTGTTTAAACGGGGACTGGCGTATGTGGCGGAAGTGCCGGTGAACTGGTGCCCGGCGCTGGGAACCGTTCTTGCCAACGAGGAGATCGTCGAGGGGAAGAGCGAAGTCGGGGGATTCGATGTCGTCCGTAAGCCCATGCGCCAGTGGGTGCTGAAGATTACCGCCTATGCGGACAGGTTGCTGGACGATTTGTCGCTGGTACAGTGGCCGACCAGCACACTGGAGATGCAGAAGAACTGGATCGGCAGGTCGCTCGGCGCCGAAGTCGAATTTGACCTTGCGGGAATCCACGGGACGATCCGAATTTTCACCACCCGGCCGGATACCCTCTTCGGCACAACCTATATGGTATTAGCGCCGGAGCATCCGCTCGTCGATGCCGTGACGGCGCCTGACCGGCAGGAGGCCGTGGAGGCGTACCGCCAGGCAACCGCTCGGAAAAGTGATCTGCAACGGCAGGAATTGGAGAAAGAGAAGACAGGCGTGTTCACAGGCGGCTACGCCGTGAATCCCGTGAATGACGAGCGGCTACCCATCTGGATCGCTGACTATGTCCTGCTGGGTTATGGCACCGGCGCGATCATGGCCGTCCCAGCGCACGATGCGCGCGACTGGGCGTTTGCCAAAACGTATTCCTTGCCGATTCGCGAGGTGATTGCGGGCGGCGATGTCGAAAAGGAAGCCTTTGTCGAGACTGAGCAAGGCACGGTAATCAACTCCACGACCCCAGACGGGCGTTTTTCCATCGACGGCCTGGCGCCGGTCGATGCGATTCCGAAGATCACGGCCTGGCTTGAAACCATCTGCAAGGGCCGGAAGTCCGTCAATTACAAACTCCGCGACTGGCTGTTCGCCCGACAGCGTTACTGGGGCGAACCGTTCCCCATTGTGTGGGTCGACGGCGAGCCTAAGCCTTTACCCGAGGAGCAATTGCCGCTCGTGCTGCCCGAAACCACGAATTTCACCCCGTCAGGCAATGGCGAGAGCCCGCTGGCAAACCTGGAGGACTGGCTCTCGACGACAGACCCCGCTACCGGCAAACCGGCGCGTCGCGAAACGAACACCATGCCTCAATGGGCCGGGTCCTGCTGGTACTACCTCCGTTTTCTAGACCCGAAAAACGCTCGCCATCTGGTCGATCCTTCTAAGGAGCAGTACTGGATGCCTGTTGATCTGTATATTGGCGGCAGCGAGCATGCCGTCCTGCACCTCTTGTATTCCCGATTCTGGCACAAGGTGCTCTACGACATCGGCGTTGTAACCACCCCGGAACCCTTCGAGAAGCTCGTGCATCAAGGCATCGTGCTCGGGGAGGACAATCAGAAGATGTCCAAATCCCGGGGCAACGTCGTCAATCCCGATGACATGATTGACCGGTTCGGCGCGGATGCAGTGCGGCTCTACGAGATGTTCATGGGACCGTTGGAAGCGATGAAACCGTGGAGCACGCGCGGGGTCGAAGGGGTGACCCGCTTTCTGGAACGAGTGTGGCGCCTGATGGCGAATGAAGAGGGCCGGCTGTCCGCCGCTATCGTGTCCTCGACCCCCAGTCTTGAGCAGCAACGGATTCTTCATCAGACCATCAAAAAAGTGACGGAGGATATCGAACATCTCCGGTTCAACACGGCCATTTCGCAGATGATGGTCTTTACCAATGAGATGACAAAACTCGAACAACGGCCGCGGAGCTTGATCGAACCGTTTGTGCTTCTGTTATCACCCTTCGCTCCGCATATCACGGAAGAGTTGTGGGCGCTACTTGGGCATCATCCGAGCATTTCACAGCAGCCTTGGCCGGAGTTTGATCCGGCGCTGACGGTCAGCGATCGCTTGACGATTCCCGTGCAGATCAACGGCAAACTGCGCGGAAGGATCGAGGTCGGCGCCAATGCCGGACGCCAGGAGATTGAGGCCCTTGCCCAGCAGGAAGCCGCAGAATGGCTTCAAGGAAAAGTGCCGAAAAAGATCGTCTATGTGGAAAAGAAGCTGGTTAATTTTGTGGTGTGACAACAACAAGAAATGAGCTTACACCTTGCCAATCATCAATGGGGTTTCACGAGGCAATGGTTCTGCTCGTTCCTGTGCGTGTTGTTGTCCCTCTCTGCCGGCTGCGGGTACCAGTTTCGCGTGGAAGGCCCTGGCCCCACGATCGGAGGCACCACCTCGGAAGCTTCATCGGTTCCTCCTCCACGCGTGGTGATCCGCACATTGCGGAATGCCACATTCGAACCTAATCTGGAAACGCGGTACACCAATTACCTCCGGCACGAGTTTGCGTCAGGCAGTGGTGCGCAGGTCGTGCCCGAGGGGGAAGCTGCGGATCTTGTCGTATCGGGTGACATCCTCTCGGTGGCCCTTCCGACACTGAGTTTTACCCAAACGACGACCTTGGAAAGCCGGGCCGAAGTCGTCGTCGCTGTGAGAGTCGAGGAAACTAGGACGAAGCGTCTGGTGTGGTCACATCTTGCAAAGGGGGCATCGGAATTCTTTGTGACGACGGATCTGCAATTTAATCGCGTGCTGCAGAACCGGGCGTTGGAGCAAGCGGGACGATATATTGCCGAGGATCTCGCGTCGCGCTTTCTCATGCAATTGGAATCCGGCCGTTTAACGAAACCCGTGGCCAACGCCCCGGCCGAATCGGGGCAGAAGCCCTGAAGGAACGTTCGATGCCTCAATCGATCAGCATGGCGCAGCTCGCTGCGCAGCTCAAGAAGGATGCCGCGGCCCCGCTCTACGCGTTAATTGGCGAGGAGGATCTGCTCAGGGACGCCGGACTGACGCTCATCAAGCAGGCGGTGCTTGGGGGAGAAGGCAAGGACTTCAATAGCGATTTCTTCTACGGAGACGAGGCGGAGGGAAGCGCGATCGTCTCTTGCGCATCCGAGGTGGCGGTGTTTGCGCCGCGTCGTCTGGTGATTGTGAAAGCAGCGGATAAGCTCCCCGCGAAACACGTCGAAGCCTTGCTCCCTTACCTCAAGGCTCCCAACGAGTCCACGACCATGGTGTTCGCTGCAGCAAAGTTGGACGGGCGGATGAAATTCGCACAGCTGCTCACGCAGACCGCCATTGTCGTCGATTGTGCCCCGCTCAAGGACTCGCTCTTGATGCCCTGGCTCAAGCAGGAAGCGGATCGACTCGGCATCCGGCTCGACGAAGAGGCGCTGCACCTGCTCAGAGAGGCTTACGCCGGGTCGCTGTATGCGGTTAAGCATGAAATGGAAAAGTTGGCCTCATATGTCCCCGACGGTCGCGCCGTGTCCGGGGCCGATGTCGCGGCGTTACGGGGCACTCAGCCGGGCGCCTCGGTATTTGATTTGGCTGCCGCGATCGGCGGTCGGCGGCGCGGCGCGGCGCTGGCCATTCTGGCGCGCAATCTTGAAGCCGGGGAGGCGCCGTTGCGCATCCTGGGGTCTCTGGCATGGCAGTATCGCCGCCTCTGGAAGGTCAAAGATCTATTGAGGCAGGCAGGACGCGAAGGTGAGGCATCCAGATTGTTGCGGATGGATCCCTCCCAGATCCGACCCTTTCTCGGACAGTTTGCAGAATCACACTTGCGCGATGCCCTCGGACGGTGCCTCGTCACCGATGCGAAACTCAAGGGTGGGAGCGGGGCGAGGCCTGAGATGCTGCTTGATCGACTTGTTTTTGAACTCTGCGATCGACCGCAGGAGGGAGAACGGAAACCGCCCGAGACGTCAGGTGCAGCGGCGTCCCGGACGAGACCTTTGTCGAATGTGCGGACGATTAGCGGGAAGCCGCCAAAGAGTTCACGTGCCGGGTGAGTCTGGAGATGCGGCGGGACGCCGTATTGGGTTTCAAGACACCCTTGGTCACCGCCTTACTCAGCGCCGATGTGGCGATTTGTAGGGAAGTTTTGGCCTCGTCGAACTTCTTCTCGGCGATGGCGGTTTGAACCTTTTTCACCAGGCTCTTGACCGCGCTCAGCGCAGCACGGTTGCGGGCCTGGCGCTTTACCGCCTGGCGGGCACGACGAATGGTAGATTTGTGGATGACGGGCATAGCAAACTCCTGTACAAAAGGAGCGCATTTGTAGCATAGGGTTCTGCGGATCGTCAAGGCGAACCCTAATGGGGTGGGGAGAAACGTTTCAGTGAAAGTGATCGCGCGCGACCGGTTGATTTTGGCCCTTGATGTCCCGTCGGCAAGTGAAGCTGAACGGCTGATGGATCAAGTGCAAGACCAAGTCACCTTCGTGAAAGTGGGGCTCGAGCTGTTCACGGCGGCTGGGCCTGAAATGGTGCAGCGTCTCCTTAAACGGGGGAAGCGGGTGTTCCTCGACCTTAAATTTCTCGATATCGAGGAAACCGTCCGTCGGGCAACGGAACGCGTGGCCTCTATGGGTGTCGAGTTCCTGACGATCCATGCCAATCGCAAAGCGCTCACGGCTGCGGTCAAGGGGCGCGGCGACTCCGCCTTGAAGCTGCTGGCTGTGACCGTGCTGACGAATTTCGACAGTCATGACTTACGCGAGATGGGCATCCAGCATACGGTTCACGAATTGGTGACGGCGCGCGCATTGCTCGCGGCCGAGGTCGGATGCGATGGGGTCGTGGCTTCAGGAGAGGAACCGGGTGTGCTCAGACCGAAAGTCGGACCGCGGTTTCTCATCGTGACTCCCGGCGTCCGGCCGGCCGGTAAAGATGTGGATGACCATGCGAGATCTACGACGCCGACACAGACGATCGCGGCCGGAGCCGACTACCTTGTGATCGGCCGCCCTATCCGGGTCGCCTCTGATCCCGCCGCGGCCGCCGCGGCGATTTTAAGCGAGATGCAAGCGGCCTTCGATGCGAGAGGGTGAGAATAGACAAGTTGCGGCTCTTCTTTTCACTTTGCTAAGATCACACTTCCGCCAGTAAGTACTGGGTACCTCGTTCCTTCCATGGTGGGTGTAGCTCAGTTGGTTAGAGCGCCGGATTGTGGATCCGGAGGTCGCGGGTTCGAAACCCGTCATCCACCCCATTTCCCACTTTCGATGCCCGTAGCAAGGACGTCGAAGGGTTTTCT
>DASTFK010000227.1:0-2998 GCA_035719945.1 Nitrospira sp. | reverse complement strand
CCTTGGAAAACGCGTGCTCGACCTTCGGCGTGGAGGTAAGCCGCCTCCTGGTTTCGAAAACCTACATGTATCCCCCGGCGGATTGCGGAACTGCCTGGAAGACGAAAGGCGACAACCGACAGCTTCAGTATGACGCCATCGCGGTGCTCAATGGCGACATCAGAGAGGATGTCTTCATCGACGGCGACGCTATCATGGCGAAGCGGGAATTCTGGCATAGCGGAAATCACACGGTTGGGCTCGGGATTCGGAAGTGCCGGAGAAAGGGTGCCGATGCGGCCTTTGCCGTGCGAAGCGCGGAGGGGAAGGAGGCTAGCGAATCCGCATCATACAGCTTCGACGCGGTCCTGATCGACCCGCAACGAATTGATGTAACGGAGACGTCGGCTGTCATCGTCCTGTTCGGGAGGGGTATCCGGACCCCCGAAGAGTTCGCCAGGGCGCAGACGAGAACAGGCGGAGTCTCGGGCGCGACGAGTATCGTCCTGCACTGCCTGCCGGACACGCAGTGCGTCCACACGGGCGGCGGGGTGAAGATGAACCTTCTCCAGTTCTATTGCGATCCCGAGACGAATTGCATCGACATGCTCTCGCATATTTCGACGTGCTCGCGATGATGAAGCGCGCACCGCACTGATCGAAATTTGGGAGAGGACATGCGCTCGGCCATCGTCGCCTTGCTGCTCATTCTGCCATCGAGTCAGGCCTTGGCGTCGCTGTGCGCCGGGCAATCGCCGGAGCAAAAAGTCATCTTCGAAGACCGGTTCGCGGATAATGCGGCTCAGTGGTTTCTCAATGATCGCGACGACATGAAGCCCAACGTCAGCAATGGCGCCATGACGATCGAGACCCTTTCTGCCTGGGTTGTGCCCAAAGGCCAAATGGCCGGCTCCGGTTCTCATGGCCTCCTACAAGTTCCAATCCGGTCGATGTGCCGGAGGTTGGCATCATTACTCACGCCACCTTTTCGCCTGACCGCTTAGGGTTCGCGAACGTCCGAGCCGTCGACAAGCGCGGAACGTTGAAGAGATATTCCTTGCCGTTCTCGTATGACTATGGGCCGGCCTATTCGCCAATAGTCCTCGCCCAAGTTCCCGAGGCGAGAAGTGGCGAGGTCATCGAGCTTCGTGTCGTCACCACGTTGACACCAGGCGACGACCCTTCCAAACCCGGCGAGGCCAAGGAGAAATATTTTCTCAATGGCCAAGAAATCGACGAGGGCACCGCGCGTGTTGACAAGGACACCACCAGCGACAAGCAGAGCTACGGCATTTTCGTCACCAACGTTGATTACGAAACGGACCATGCTGACATCAAAGGGGTATTTCC
The DNA here is from genome assembly GCA_035719945.1 of Nitrospira sp. Lineage (GTDB taxonomy): Bacteria > Nitrospirota > Nitrospiria > Nitrospirales > Nitrospiraceae > Nitrospira_C. Next base: position 1,669 of record DASTFK010000227.1, on the reverse strand, counting down.
GATCCGCTATTTCAACGTGCTGTCGCCGGACTAGGGCGTGCCCACGCAACTTCGTCATTCCGGGCGAACCAGGGCCCGGTTGACCGGGGCTATCGCTTGCCCCATGTATCGGCCCGTGCCCCAGTGGCGGAATGGTAGACGCGGCAGACTCAAAATCTGTTGCCTGCAAAGGCGTGCTGGTTCGAGTCCGGCCTGGGGCACCATCACCGCGGATCGACACTCCCGCATTGTCACGCTGTGCCGAGCGGAATCGGCCACGATGTGGCAAATCTCACAGCGCCACCCCACGTTGCGCTCTAGCCTCCTCCTCAAGTTCAAGGCGTCTTGGGCGCCGTCACGCGAAAATGCGCCGCCCGCATACGCTTCGGCGGCAGGAGGCAGCAATGGATCAGCAAGTCTCAATCGGCACACCCGGCAAACTCTTTGCCGAGCCCCGGTCGACCGGTCTCCAGGACTTCACTAATCTCGTCGCTGGAAAAGGTCCCGATCCCCTCTACGCCGGACAGATCTTTCGTGACTTCGTTGGCGACCCCGAGGCCGCGCGTCTCGTGCAGAAGCAGATCGAGAACAAGCTGCCCGAGGTCGTCATCGACAAGTTGAATTTTCTGCCCTCGATTTTCCTACGCCTAGGCTATCGCCGCACCTTGGCGGTCTGCCGCATCATGGTCGGCAGGGGTGTTGACTATCGCGGCGACAGTCAGCCCGGCGGATGGAAGGGAACAGGATTCCTCGTCGGTCCGAAGTTGCTACTTACCAATCACCACGTTCTCAACTCGATCGAGGTGGCGCGCGAGTCGACCTGCCAGTTCAACTATGTCATCGGACCAGACGGAAAGGTGGAAGCACACGCAGAGTTTCGCCTCCTCCCCGACGAACTGTTCCTCACCAGCCCTTACGACAACGGGCTCGACTACACGTTTGTTTCCGTCGAACCGGCCGCGGCCGCCAAATTCGGCACGGTCGAACTCGAAAGGGCGGCCTACGTGATCCATCCCGGGACCTACGCCAACATCGTCCAGCACCCCGACGGACGCCCTCAGGAGATCGTTCTCCACGACAATGAGGTCGTGAACGACGACGGCGTTTTTCTGCACTACGTGTCCGACACCGACTACGGCAGTTCGGGAAGCCCGGTATTCGACAATGCCTGGAAATTGATCGCGCTCCACCATGCGCGCAAGGCGAACGACAACAAGCTCCAAGTCGGCACCGGTAGGCCACCTGAGTTCCTGAACAAAGGCATCAAGATCGCAACGATCGCCACCGATATCGAGCAACGCGCCCAGCGCGAGGGGACGGATGGCAGCGCCGCGTCGATTCTCAAGGCGTTCAAAGGGATCAATTCGATCACTGGCTTCTTCGGCACGCTCGGTCGCGCCTCTCCTCCCCCGAACGGCACCGACAGCGCGGAAATCGTCGTCGACCTGTACAAGGGAACCGAAACCGATGTCGATGTGGGCTTCTGGAACATCGAATGGTCTCCAACCGCTTCCACACAAAGACCAAGGACGTCGCCACGATCATCGCCGACTTCAACCTGGACATTTGGGCGCTCAGCGAATCGTCTCCTGCCGCGACTCAGGAGCTAGTCGACACTCTCCAGAAGCAATTCAAACTCGACTATGCCGTGGCGCATTCGGAGCCCGACGCCGGCACGGGAAAGCAATCG
>DASTFK010000226.1:0-3221 GCA_035719945.1 Nitrospira sp. | reverse complement strand
CCATAATAGTCCTCCTTCGTTAGTGCCAGCCCCGCTTCGGCGAGCGTCTGCTGGAAACAGTAGACGTGGGGTGTCTCGTCGTCGGCGATGACGCCATTGAAGTCGAAAATGATCGCGCGAATCACGGGCGCCACTCTACCTAAGCTTGTGAGAAGGCCACAAGCGGCACCTTGTTCGTTTCACCGCGCTGGAGTATTCTCGCGCGGGACCCGCCGTTTCACCGCGTGTCGCGCGCTTTGATTGTGAGTGGCCTCTATGACTGACTACGGCGTGTTGGGCAATCTCCTCGTCATTTTTTCCGTCTCGATCGCCGTTGTCTTCGTCTTCCATCAATTCAGGCTTCCATCCATTGCCGGTTTCTTGGTGGCCGGTGCATTGATCGGACCGCACGGCCTCAATCTCATCGCGGACATCGGCACCGTACAGGTGCTCGCCGAAATCGGTGTCGTGCTTCTTCTGTTCACGATCGGCATTGAATTTTCCCTTGTGCAATTGGCCTCACTGCGCCGTCTGTTCTTCGTTGCAGGGCCCATCCAGGTCGGCAGCGTGCTGCTGATCGCATGGTTCGGGGCCATGTCGGTGGGATTGACCTGGCAAGAGGGCATTTTCTGGGGGTTTCTGATCTCGCTCAGCAGTACGGCGATCGTCTTGAAGGCGCTGGCGAACCGAGGCGACAGTGATTCGATCCATGGCCGGACGATCATCGGTATCCTGATTTTTCAGGATCTCGCGGTGGTGCCCATGATGCTGTTGACGCCGATCTTGGCCAGCCGCGGCGAAGGATCGGCTGGGTCGATCTTCTACACATGGGCGCAATCGATTCTCGTCGTGGGGCTGATCATCGCTGCTGCCTGGTACGCGGTTCCCAAACTGCTGGAACACATCGTGCGGAGCCGGAGCCGCGAATTGTTCTTGTTGACGATCATCGTGCTCTGCCTGGGCATTGCCTGGCTGACCTCCCTCGGCGGTCTCTCACTCGCCTTAGGAGCGTTTATTGCCGGACTAGTGATTTCCGAGTCGGAATACAGTCACCAGGCTATGGCCGACGTGCTGCCGTTTCGCGACAGCTTCAACAGCCTCTTTTTCGTGTCGATCGGCATCTTGATGAACTGGCGGGTCTTGATCGACCATCCCGTCCTGGTCGTGGGCCTGCTCCTGGCTATTCTGTCGGTCAAATTCGTCACTGGCGCAGCCGCGTCCCTTGCGATGAACATTCCTCCGCGCTCTGCGTTCATGGTAGGGGTGGCGCTAGCACAGGTGGGGGAGTTCAGCTTCCTACTGGCTCAACAGGGTCAGGAAAGCGGTTTGCTACGGGGTGATCCCTATCAGGTGTTTCTAGCCGTGTCGGTCCTCTCGATGATCGTGACGCCGTTCTTGATGCAGTGGTCCCCCTTGATGGCTCGGCGGATCGAAGCCGTGCAGCGCCTCCGGCATTGGTTGCCCACGAGGACGGAAGCGCACGTGCTTCAGACAGAGGGGAGGCAGATCCGGCTGAAGGACCATGTGATCATCGTCGGCTACGGGCTCAACGGCCGTAACCTGGCACGCGTGCTCAGCGAAACCGAAATTCCCCACCTGGCGCTCGACCTCGACGGCGACACAGTCCGGCGCGAATCCCGCCACGGGGTGCCGATCTACTACGGCGATGCGACAAATCCCAACGTCTTGCGGCACGTGAAGATCGAAGACGCCAAGGTGTTGGTCGTCGCCATTTCCGATCCGTTCATCACGAGACGGGCAGTTCAGGTCGCCAAATTGCTCAATCCAAAAGTCCGGGTTGTGGTCAGGACACGCTATCTTCGGGAACTGGAAGAGTTGCACGACATCGGCGCCGATGACGTGGTGCCCGAAGAGTTTGAGACGTCGATTGAGATCTTCGCCCTGGTTCTTCGAACCTATAACCTCCCACAGGACTTTATTACCACGAAGGCGGAGCAAGTCAGGCGGGAAGGCTATGCACTGCTGCGGCGAAGTGAATTGCCCGAATTAGCCCATCATCTACGCGGCGGGACCTTGACTGATGCAGAGGTGGAAACGTGCCGGATCGATGACGATTCGCCCGCCGTCGGGAAGACTCTTGCAGATCTCTCCATTCGGCCAAGAACGGGAACCTCGGTCATTGCCTGGACACGCGATGGAGTCACGGAGTCGAATCCCGCTCTCAAAACGAAGCTCAAGGGAGGCGACATCGTGGTGCTGCTCGGCTCACGACTGCAGATCCGGCGCGCCATGAGTTTACTGCTGTCAGGCGAGTAGCTTGCTAGCTCTTCCAGCGAAGGGTGACGCGGCTTTTCAGCGGGTGTTCGAGCGGCTGCCCGGTTCGCACCGACGCGAGGTGTGCGGCCTTCAATTTGTAGTACCATCTCGTCGGCTCGTCTGCATCATCCAGCAACATCATTGCTGGCTTGTAGCGCAAGCCGACCGCTTGCCGTTCCATCGCCTGCTTATCTTGCTCCAAGAAGACATTGCCAAAATAACGAAAGAGCGTTTTTGAAAACGGCACCCAGGTTAATGCGTTCCATGCCGCGCAGAAGTCGATCCGGCACTGCTGATCGGTGAGGGGGGTGACCATGGCCCGCATGGACACGAAAATGTTGCCGCATTGAACGAACTCGAATCGCTGGTTGGGCAGCAGAAAATCGATCGTCGTTGTGGGCGAGCCGCCGTAAAACAGGTTCAAGAGCTTATATGGTTTGCTGTTCTTGGACGGGGGGTGCGGAATCATGCGGAAACCAGCGGGGAGCGGTTCAAATGTCTTTTCTTTCTCATGCATACTCGCCGGTGTCCGCCACAAGGGACTTTGATGGACGAACGGCCCGTGGAGTGGATCAACCAACCCGATGATGCCGTCGTCGATCGCGCAGTTTACCAACTTCGAAATCTGAATCATCCGATACGGAGAGGAAGGCAGTGGGAGCGCGGGGATGTCTGGAATCGATTGGTGAGGCTGCAGGGGGTCGGCGATGAATACCCACACATAGCCATCTCGCTCGCGACACGGGTATGTGCTGACGCCAATCTTGTCGGTTTGGATCGGTGACCCTGCAACGAGCGCGGGGATCTCTTGGCAGCGGCCTTTGTGGTCGAATTGCCAGCCGTGGTACGCACACTCGATGCAGTCACCACGCATTCGTCCGAAGGACAGCGGCATGCCCCGGTGGGGGCAAATATCCCGCATGGCGGCGACATCTCCCGTCGAAGTCTTACACACCACGATCGGC
>DASTFK010000225.1:0-2448 GCA_035719945.1 Nitrospira sp. | reverse complement strand
GGACGGTCAAAGCGGACATCAAAGCGGCCGCCGAGGATGGCGGGATCACCTAACGCCTGTTCCATCAGGTGTTTGGTCGCCGCCGGCAGATGAGTGTCCGCATGGAGGAACAGGAGTACGTCTGCGGTGCATGCGGCTGCCCCCACATTCAGTTGCCTGGCACGGCCCGCCTCAGACGAGAGGAGCCGAATGCATACCGATTTTCCGGTACATGCGGCCGCGGATTCGACCAACGCCTTCGTGTCGTCTGTGCTGCCGCCATCGACAACAATGATGTTGTGAAAGCCGAGCCGGGCGGTAACGACGAGCGTCATGTCGATGACGCCGGCTTCGTTCAGCGTGGGAATGATCACCGTGAAAGTCACGGGGAGGGGCGAAGCGCGCGGCGCTGCTGGCTGGCGAATACCTACCCCGACTTCTTCGGTTCGTTGAACATGAAGTACATGACGATCAACACCGTCGCCCAGAAGACCACCTGCTTATGCCAGAACAAGACTTCGCCATAATGGAAAAATCCCAACGCCAGCCCGATGGCGCCCGTCATGACACCATAACGGACCGCAGGCATCTCGATGGCAGCGTTGGCCCAGACGGCAAGGCCGCCGAAATAGATCAGGAAAGGGACGACATTGATCTCGAAACCGCCGCTGATCGAGAGAAACACGTTGAGAAACCCAATGAACATGAGCGCCGTGCCGACCATCAGCCCGATGACGCGCATCTGATGGTCGCTGCCCGAGTCCTGCCCCTCCGGCTGTGTGGATTTCGCAGGCGAGCGTTGGGAAGGATCCTGAGGAGGAGGAAGATCGGTCGGCGCCATCGGTGTTACCTGGGGGTCAGTTGAGTCTTGTCTGCGGAGAGACGACAACCATTGAACGATGAGTCACGCTTTGAAATGCTTACTGAGGGTCAGGGCTTGTTGTTGATAGGAAGAGCCGAGACCGACGCCATATAGCCGATTGGGTACGTCGAGCATCCTATCATAGACGACCTTGAAAAAAGTCTGACCGTCGTGGATGAGGAACGGTACGTCATGAGGACGCACCTCGAGCACGACCTGGGTGCCTTTGAGCTCTCCATCCGCCCCATAGCCGAAGCCCGGATCGAAGAAGCCGGCGTAATGGGTGCGGAGTTCTCCGCAGGCCGCCTCATAGGCCACCATTTCGGCGGCATAGTCGGGCGGCACGCGGATCCGTTCTTTGGAGGCGAGAATGTAAAATTCCTCCGGCTCGAGCAGCAGGCTGTCCTGGCGATGCCGGTACAAGGGTTCCCAAAAATCGGCCGCGGCGTAATACCCGACCTTCGAGAGGTCGATCACGTGGCTGTTCTTCTTCGCGCGGTAGCCGATGACCGTACTCCCGCCGCGGTCTTCGCCCTTCAGATCGATGCGAAGGAAGAGTCCGCGATCGGTGCGAAACTCCTTGGTGCGCAGCGGCTTGCGATCCGACAGGTTGTGATAGAGGAGAGGCTCCTGGCGATGCAGGCGTTGCAGCGTCGCGTCCGAGGCTTCTGCCTCGCCCCGCACGAACCTGATCTGATTGAGCGACTGACCGGTTTTCACCTTGATGGCGAACGACCGTGGCACAACTTCGAGAAACAACGGTCCTCTGTAGCCGGCCCGGATCTCATCGAAGCCGGCGTTCAGATCCGTCACGATGCGGGTGAACACGTCCAATCGTCCTGTCGTGCTCTTGGGGTTGGCCCTCGCCCGAATGGTCGACGGAAGACGCAGCGACTCCAGGAGCGGCACCAGGTAGACGTGACCTTTTTCGAGAATCGCTCCACCGGTCAAATCCATCTCGTACATCACGAGGTCGGACTGATAGAAGTCCATGACGTCGAGGCGGCTGGAGATGGCCGAAAGCTCCGGCAAAAAACTGCTGATCAATCGATAGGCTTTCTTTCCGAGCCGCAGGTCGAGGCTCGCCGGTTGGATCTGTCGGTCTTCAATCGCCGCGGGTGCCGTAATGATGCCGCTCGTGATGAGCCGTGTGATGTGTTGATAGGGGAGAATGCCTTGCCGGGTTGGCGTGGTCACAAGTCGTCCGCATCTCCGCCGCAGCTGTTGCCCCATGAGGCGTAGCTGTCGCGGTCCGGATAGTTGTCCGCGCCCGATGCGTCATCGGCGTACGTTCGCGCACCGACCATCGGCAGTTCTCGCCGGTCCCGCCCGGTCTCGAAAGAGCCGTCCCCGGATTTCGGCTGGGGATAATGGAAGGTCTTGTTCTCGTAGTTTCGCAAGACGGCTCCGTCTTCATCCATGTGCACGACGTAATCTCCGGGAAGCAGGGGACTCTTCCCACCGCCTCCTGGCGCGTCAATGACAAAATGTGGCACGGCCATCCCGCTCGTGTGGCCCTGCAGCGCTTTGACGATATTCAGTCCCGTCTCGATGCTCGTGCGAAAGTGGTTGGTGCCCTTGGTCAGGTCCGCTTGGTAGAGATAGTA
>DASTFK010000224.1:0-3994 GCA_035719945.1 Nitrospira sp. | reverse complement strand
ATTGCCACACATGAAGGAGGGGAGCGCCATCATCAACACGACTTCGGTGACGGCCTATAAAGGCAGTGCCCAGTTGCTCGACTATTCAACGACAAAGGGCGCAATCGTCGCCTTCACGCGGTCTCTGTCCCAGGCGCTCGCCGACAAGCAGATCCGAGTCAATGCCGTGGCGCCAGGTCCGATCTGGACGCCACTGATCCCCTCCACCTTTCCCGCGGACAAGGTCGCCACGTTCGGTTCCGACGTCCCGCTCAAACGCGCTGGGCAGCCCGAGGAAGTCGCCCCGAGCTATGTCTTCCTTGCGTCGCAGGATTCATCCTATACGACCGGCCAGGTGTTGCATCCCAACGGAGGCACGATCGTCAATGGATGAGGCTAGAGGCGCAGGGCGTATTTCATGAATGGTTAAGGAGGACACCACATGGCCAAGCGCACGCCGCAGAAGCCTAAAAGCTCACAACCACAAGATGCAGTCCAGTTGTTGAAAGCCGATCACAAACAGGTGCGCAAGCTGTTCGAACAATTCCATGGCGCGTCGGATGACGACAAAGGATCCATCGCGTCGCGCCTGTTCACCGAGCTGGACATTCATTCGAAACTGGAGGAGGAACTGTTCTACCCTGCCGTGCAGTCCAAGCTCGAATCGCTGGGACATGAAACGCAGGGCAACGGGCTCGATGTCACGGACGACGGCGAGATCGACCCGGAAAGCGAAAAAGCCTTCGATGAAATCGACGGCGCCGAACTCGAGGAACTCGATGACGAAGAAGAGGAGGAAGCGGAGTCGGAAATCATCACGGCCGCCTATGACAGTCACGGCATGGTCAAGGACTTGATTCAACAGCTCCGGACGCTGGACCCGAAAAGCAGTGATTATGGGGACCTGTTTACAGAACTGGAGGATGCCGTCATCGAGCATGTCACGGAGGAAGAGGATGCGATTCTTCCGCTCGCGGCGGCCCAGCTCGACGTGCAGACGCTCGGGATGACGATGCAGCGGCGTAAGGACGATCTGACGTCGCAATCGTCGCTCGCTGCGTAACGTGACCGATGGCATGAGGAACTGAGTAAATGGCGTTGTCTTGCGCCGATTACGCAACGCGATGGAGCATGAACGATCTGGGCGCGCCCCCGTTTCGGATCGCTCGTCATGAGCCTGAGAGTCGCCCACTCTCAACGTCATGACTGCCCCACCGCGCGGAAACACGCTCGGCGGAAGACGGCACAGGCAGAGGAGCATTGCTCCTCTGCCTTACCTCACGTAGGAGTGAAATTCCGTTAGACCGGCCGACAGCTTGTCCCCGGGAGAGACAACTCGCGCAGCGGCAGAGCCCCACATCGCACCAGAATCAATCCACTCTCAGCCAATCCAATGAGCACCTAGGCCGAAACAACTGGCCCTGCTTTTGCACAAACCCATGCCGAGTCGCTCATCACCAATAGACGAGGAGTCATTCATGGATAATCAGATAAATGAGAGGCGGCCGGAAGTGCTGCGCACGTTATTGGTTGGACGGCGATCGACGCTCCAACGTGAAATCGATCATCTCATAGCGCAACACCGGGACAACCATACGCACTTCCGTGACAACTCCGTGCTCGACGTCGAGGACATGTCGCTGCGCGACGCCACCGGCGCTCAGCAGATTGCACTCCTCGAAGCCCGTACACAAGAACGGATCCAACTGGATGAGGCACTTCGCCGGCTCGATGAAGGTACCTACGGTATCTGCGAGGATTGTGAAGCGCCGATCTCCCCGGCCAGGCTTCGGGCGCTCCCCTTTGCACGGCGATGCGTGACCTGCCAGGAGCAATACGAGCTGTTCGAGAACATCATGCGACGCGAAGACCGCGAAGAAATCTAAAAGGAGGATTCATGCGCGAAGGCCGATCAGAACACGACGACATGGAAGAACGCGAGACGGAGAAGGGAGAAGGGGGCGAGGACGTCTTCGAAATGTTGAAGGCCGACCACCGTCATGTACAGGACCTTTTTACAAAGTTTGAGGACGCCGACAAACGGGCTCGCGCGTCGATTGCCGACGAGACCCTGACGGCTCTGGAAGTCCATGCGGCGCTGGAGGAGGAGTTGGTCTACCCAGCCGTTGCCGAAGTGATTGATGACGAAGAACTGATCAATGAGGCCAAGGAAGAACATCACGTGGCCAAGGTCTTGATCAAAGAGCTGCGCAAGATGGATGCAGAGGACGAGGGATTTTCCACCAAGTTCAAGGTCTTGGGCGAACTGGTTAGCCATCATATCGAAGAAGAAGAGGGAGAAATGTTCCCTCAAGCCCAGGAAGGCGGCTTTGAGCCCGAAAGCATCTCGGATGAAGTCTCCAAGCGCAAAGCCAAATTGATGCAGAAATACGAAGGCGGCAAGAAGTCGTCGGCGTCACGACGGAAAAAGGCCGCCTAGAGCGAAACCCGGTCGCCGCCTGTGGGTCTTGAGTTCCTTCCTGGGACTCGACCAGCAGGCCGGCGCGACCGGTCAGGCGCCTTCGGCAACAATGCAATCAGCCGTCGGACCGCCGAGAAAGACGGCCATGCATGTCGGCGACACGTTGATCTGGGGACTGCTGGCCACCGGTCTCTTGACGACACTTCTGCGAGTAGGCCAGGCGCTGCACCTCACCCGGATGGACACAACCCTCCTGTTGGGCACGATGGTCACCCCCGATCGCGACCGGGCAAAGGTCATCGGTTTTGTCATTCACTTTATCAACGGCTGGTGGATTGCCCTCATCTACGTCCTGTTCTTCCATGCCTTTGGCATGGCAACGTGGTGGTTGGGAGCGCTGATGGGGATCGCACACACGGCGTTCATCCTGGTTGCCGTGCTCCCCTCTCTCCCCGGCCTTCACCCCCGGATGGCCTCCGACAGCACCGGCCCGCGGCCGACGAGAATGCTTGAGCCGCCAGGCTTTCTGGCCCTGAATTACGGTTATCGGACTCCGTTAGCGGTGTTGATCGCCCACATTGCCTATGGCACTGTGCTCGGCGCCTTCTATCGGCTCTAGTGCCACCTCGATTGATCCGGCCTATGCTTTCTCCGCAATGCTTAGCAGCGCGCCGAGATGCGCCACATGGGTCAAGGCGAGAGGAAAGTTTCCAAGAAACGCGCCGTCTTGGTGACGGATTTCTTCGGGAAACAATCCCAGATCATTGGCGTGAGGCGCCAGTCGAGCGAGGAGGTCTTGGGCCTCCTCAGGTCGCCCGGCGGCGGCCAGTGCTTGCACCAACCAAAAGCTGCATGGCAGGAACGCCCCTTCCTCCCGGCCGGTCCCCTGCTCCGCAATATAGCGGTACACCAGGGGACCGCGCGTCAGCCATCGCTGTATGGTCGAAATCGTCGAGATCATCAGGGGATCGCGCCCATCAATGAAGCCGGTGAGTCCAAACGTGAGCGCGGCAGCATCCAGCCTTGTGCCTCCAAGCACCTGGACGAAGCTGCGGCGGGTCTTGGAATACCCGGACTTCAAGATTGCGTGCCCCAAAGCCTCCCGTGCCTGACTCCACGCCGACGTTGAAGGCCTCACGCCCAGCTTACGAGCCAGGCGTTCGACGCGATCCAACGCCGTCCAACACATGACTTTCGAGTGAACGTAGTGTCGCGGCTCACCGCGGATCTCCCAAATCCCGTGATCCGGATAAGGCCAGGACATGGAGAGAATATTCCCGACCTCGACGATCCAGCGTTTGGTGTCGCGGTCCACCGGATAGCCCGCGTCCACATACAGCGCGAGCGTATCGAGCACCTCTCCGTAGACGTCGAGCTGCTCCTGCGCAGACGCGGCATTGCCAAGACGCACCGGTTGTGAACGTCGATATCCTTCGAAAAATGGCCATGACCGTTCCGGGATGGACGCCTCTCCGTGCAGGGTGTACAGGACTTGTAATTCTGGATAGGTCAGCGACGTGGCGTGCGTCATCCACTGTGTGAATGCCAGGGCTTCCGCATCGAATCCAAGACGGAAAAAGGCATGGGCCGTAT
>DASTFK010000223.1:0-5201 GCA_035719945.1 Nitrospira sp. | reverse complement strand
GGTCTCTTTGAGGTGTTGGCGATTTGGTCGGCACAGCGTGCCGGCGCCCATCCTTTTCGCATGCTGGCGTTGCTTGCCCTTATCACCGCTGTGCTGTCGGCCATGCTCGACAATGTGACGACCGTCCTCTTAATGGCCCCGGTCACGTTGTCCATAGCGAAGCGGCTTCGCTTGGACCCTGTGCCGTTTCTGATTGTGGAGGCGGTCGCGTCCAACATCGGAGGAACGGCCACATTGGTCGGTGATCCTCCCAACATCATGATCGCCAGCAAGGCGGAATTGGGCTACCTTCAATTTCTCATCGTTCTCGGTCCGGTCGTGCTGTGCATCATGGCCGTGTTCCTGCTCGGTCTCCGGTTGTTCTATGGAGGCGGCATGCAGGTGGCGCCTCACCTCAAGGAAACGCTATTAGGCTTAGACCCGCGTGATGCCGTTCAAGATCCTCTCCTCTTGCGCCGGTGCGTGTGGCTTCTGGTGGTCGTCAACCTCGGGTTTGGCCTTCACGGAGTGCTTCATTTGGAGCCGGCGACAATCGCGCTAGTGGGCGCCAGCGCATTTATGTTGATTGGTCGGGCGAATAGCAAGCACAACGGCGACGAATTGTCCTATCTGGCGGATGTGGAATGGAAAACCATTTTTTTCTTCATCGGGTTGTTCATCCTGGTTGGTGCCTTGGTAAAAGTCGGCGTGATCGGGATGCTCGCTGCTCAGTTGCTGTCGTTTACGGAGGGACATCCGGCGGCGTCGCTGTTCTCGATCTTATGGGGCTCCGCCCTTCTCTCCGCCGTTATAGATAACATTCCATACGTGGCTGCCATGAACCCCTTGGTCGTCGATCTCGCACGCTCGCTGCATCCGGAGATTACCGACTATACGACGCTCGTTCATCAACCGGATATTCTCCCGCTTTGGTGGTCATTGGCGCTTGGCGCCTGCCTGGGCGGCAACGGCACGCTGATCGGCGCCAGCGCCAATGTGGTAATCGCGGATCTCGCGCGGAAAGCCGGATATCCCATCAGCTACCGACAGTTCTTTATGGTCGGATTTCCGGTGATGGTTGGGTCGCTGCTCTTGAGCACCCTCTATGTGTGGCTGCTCTTCCTGCGGTGAAGGTCAGCCTCTGCGAGAGGTGCGAGGCTGACCGTCCCCGTCATTGCTGAAGGAGGCAGGACTGGGTCGTGCGGCTATACTGGACGAGCCGGTCGTACGACGCGGAGCAGTCGGTACAATAGAATTCAGAGAGCAACCCGTCTTGCCCCGGAATGGGATAGCGTTTGACGTAGTCCGCCATCGTGCACCAGTCTTGGTCCACTGATCCTTCCCCAGGCTGATCCTTGACGCGCTGGCAGGCTGGACAACAGTATGTCAGGTGTAGGCCACTCATGCTGAGCTCCTTGTTAGACCTCCGAGGGTTCTGAGTGCCTCGGAGACGGTGGCGCAGCGCTTCGAGCGCCTCGCGCCTCCGTGTCATACCGATGATGAAGAGGGACAACTGATCAGGCAGTCGTGTTGGGGGGACGCAGAAGGCCGTCTTCGTTGACCTCGCTCTTGGCATCGGGCGACGTTTCGCTCGAAGGCCTCGCAAGCATCGCGGGGATGATATCGGAAACCGTCGTCGGCAATGAATACCCCTCGAGGACGACATTATCCGTCTGATCCAGGGCAAACTGCATCGTCCACAGCGTCATCGTACTGCCGAGCATGTACATCACCACGCAAAGGCAGATGAGTCCAAGCAGCATGCGAATGCTCCAAAACGTGCTCCAGTCTAGGATGATGCTGTTTCTCTGTCAACGGACAGCCGCTTGCCTTCAAGCCGCCGGCAGGATCTTGAGTCCCGCTTCCAAGAACTTTTGCTCCATGGCGAACCGCAGTTCGCTCGCCACTTCGTTGGGGTCGATGTCCAGCCGAATTTCCAACCAATAATTCAACGTGAAAATACGGGCCTGGTTGCCGAATTCTTCAAGCAGGACCTTGGGCTGCGGTGTCTTGAGCACGCGAGAATGGTTTGCTGCCAGACCGACGAGGAGATCCATGACGGCTTGGGTGGAAGACCCGTAAGGCGCGCCGACCCGTAGCGAAAACCGGCCGATGCGGCTCGAATAGGTCCAGTTCGTGAGGTAGCGCTCAAGGAACGTGCTGTTGGGAATGAGGGTGACGACCCCCTTGGCATCCCGGACAGTGGATGAACGAAGACCGATGGTCGTCACCCGTCCTCGCACATTCTCGACTTCAATCAGGTCGCCGACCCGCAGCGGGCGTTCGATGAGGAGCAGGATGCCGCTGATGATGTTCTTGAGCAGGTTCTGGGCGCCGAACCCCACGCCGATGGCGAAGGCGCCGCCCAGGAAGGCAAAGATCGTCAGGGGGATTTTGACCCAGACGAGGCTGGTCACGATCAGCAGCGTGAGCAGCAATGCTTGGCTCCATTGTCGAAGCAGGTTGGCGAGTTCAGGGGCGACGCCAAGGCGTGTCATGGCCAGCCGGCCGATAAGTGTCGCGCAGTACAGACACAGCCAATACCCGATCGACAGGATCACGAGCGCGGTGACGATTTTGCCGATGGTGACGCTGCGATGCCCGGTGATCTTCTTGCCTTCCACCTCGATCGTGTCTTCGGCGCTGAACACCTCCCAATCCCATACCCCCTTGGCCCCCTCCCACGTGCGCTGCCACCATCCCTCCAGCCGGGCCGACAGGGGCAGTTCCTGCTGCTGCTCCTTGAACATCGACTTCCAGCGCTCGAGGAAGCGTGACGTCTGATCCAGGCGCCGGAGCGTCGCGTTGTAGATGTCCTCCCGTCGCCGATGGGCGTCGAGCAGCTCCCGCGACTGTGCTCGCTCCCCCGATGCCGAACCGTTCGTGACGCGTGTTTCTAGTTCGCCGATTTGTCCGGACACGATGCCGGCTTGTTGCCGGACATAATCCCGGGAGGCTTGGAAATTGTTGACCAGCGGGGTGAAGCGGTCGTATGCCTCGCGGATTTTCCCCGGATCACGGCCCTGGACAATGGCAAACCGGCTCTCCCATAGCTGTCGCTCACCTTCGACGACGTCGAGCAGCAACTGCAACAAATCGCTCTTGAGCGACAGATTGTCCGTCCGGATCCGGGCGACTTCGACGCCGGATTGGAATCGGCGGATGGTGCCCGGTACTCGTTGGCCTGTTTTCGAGAGTCGGACGGCCAGCAGTTGTTCCATGGCGCGAAGTTCTTCGAACTGACGATGCCGTTCGGCAGTCGTTCTGTCCAGTTCATCGGCGAGGTGCTGCTGTTCCTCGGACAGGCGCTTCCGGATCTTGGCGAGATCTGTTTCCGTGAATTCGACCTGGGGCTCGACAGTCGCCAGCCGGTGTTCCGCTGATGCGAGGCGCGCGCGAGTGTCCGACAGTTCCTCTCCGATGCGGATCTTTGAAACTTCAGCGACCTGCAATTCTGCAGCGGCTGCCCGCTGGCGCAACGTTTCGAGGTCTCGAACCCATCGCTGCCGGTCATCGGAGGCCGTCCCCTTCGTGGTCTCGAGTCGCTCCGAGGTCTGTCGAAGACGCTCCTCGGCGTCCAGCAGCGATTCCCGCGCATGATTTGACCGGAGTTCAATCAGGCTGAGTTGAGACTGGAGCCCTTCGACGGCAAGGCGCAGCGAATACACGGTGTCCCACAATTGATCGGCATCGAACACGGAATAGGGCGGCGATTCGGCCGGCGCGTCAGTTGGAGTCGAGGATTTGGCAAGCTCCTCCCGGTGCCGGCGGGCCTGGTCCAGGCGCAGCATGTTATCGATCTGCTCGTCGAGACTGCGGACGATATGGTGAAGCAGTGTGCGCCGCTCGAGGAGTTCCTCCTGAGGGGTTCCCGGCGGCGTGCCGGCCGCCAAGGTCTTCGGCTTGCTGATCGCGTCGAGTTCCGCTTGGGCCTTCTCGCGCTTCGTGCGCAGTTCGGCGAGCGCCTTCTCATCGACAGCGGGCGCTGTTGCTCCGGCCTTGTTGTCTTGCACCGCGCCTTTTACAGCATCGGTATCCGCCGTCAGGCCTTCGGAAGTGGCGAAGGACCAGACGAGTACTACCGTACCAAGGATGGCGGAGCAGAGACGAATGATCATGTTTGAGGGATGTATGGTTGGTAACATGCCCTGGACCAGCGCAGGACTGGTGAAACCCCTGGTTGAGGCGACGTAAGGATTTTTTCCTCGTTTCCGTTCCGGTGGCGGCGGTGATCTTGCCCTTAATACTGCGCGCGCGTTTCGTGACTGTCCCTCCTCAAAATATTTTCTCGGGCATTTGCTAGTCGATAGACGTCAGTGCGTCGCTCATAGTGAGCAGAAGTACAGTGAGGGCGTGCGCCACTCGCACGAGAGCCGCAGTAGATCGTCTGCCCAATGACTCCACGGCTGAAGCCCGTCAAAAATCAGGTCCTCGTGGGCACCGGCGCATCGAGCGGCATCGGACTTGTCACGGCGCGGATGGCCGCCAAACGGTGTGCCAGGGTCGTGCTGACGGCGCGGAATCACGAGCAGAATGCCAGCTCAATCGGCATCAACACGGGCAAACGGTAGGTCGCCGAGTTCCGCTGACTGGCGTCACCGTATGAGAAGGGAATCTTATGAAGAGGAACAGGGTTTGGCCACAAGTCCTCTGCATCACTGTAGGAATTGCGCTCGCCTCATGGGCGCTCGTCATGGACCGTCCTGGTCTCGCCCAACCGACTTCTGAGGGAAAGAAGCAGCAGGCGCAGGTCGGCACTCTCGAGGATGCCAAGCTCAAGGGCTTCGAAGGCGTGGATTTTTCCTATGATGTGTTCGGCGCGCCGCCCGGCCAGGACGGCCTGAAGAGTGCCGAGGAGGTCATGAAGAAGGACGTCGCCCAGAAGTCGGACGTCATGAAGCGCCAGCACAAGTTGCTGAGCGACCGTTACGATCTCAGCTGTCGGACCGAAAAAGGCATCACCATGACGAAGGGTAAGCCGCAACCGATCGGTCCGATCGTCAAACTCGGCTCCGGCATGACTTGGGAGCAGCTGGGCCAGCTCTCTGCCGATGACATCAAGAAAAAGGGGGCGTTCCCCCGAGGCTTCGATCGGCTCCCGCACGTCAAGCATGCTGTGGGCGGTATGGTATTCCCTCAGGTGCAGATCAAGGAATTTCCGAGACTCGAACGATTCGACGTGGATTTTGATCTGCCGGAGTGCCTGCTGCCGGAATTTCCCC
>DASTFK010000222.1:0-4372 GCA_035719945.1 Nitrospira sp. | reverse complement strand
CGGGACGAACGGTCGCACAGATTGGTCCCTCGGGCCAATGGCAATCATATCCCGATCCTGGGCCAACCAGGCGGTCGTATGGAGGAAAAAGTCGCTGTTGCCTGGAAAGTTTACGAACGCATTGCTCGCGAACGTCGAGTTCCCGATAACGACGACGGCCGGGCGGGGTTTCCCCTCGGCAGGAGGCGTTCTCGGTGCGAGCGCGGCGGCCATGGGCAGCGGACCTTTGATGTCCGCCTTCTCGTCGAGGGCAATGATGCGACCAGTGGCCTTCATCACTGCCCGGCTGTTGGGGGACGTCCGGGCGAGCGGAACAAAGTCCCAATCCTTCCCCACCTGTTCATCGAAGGTGACGTGGCGAGCCAAAGGAAACAAGACGGCGGCGGTCAAATCCTGCGTAATTTCATGCTCGGTAAAGGTGCGGACGAGTAAGACGGTAGGTTCGCCCTGCGCAAGACGGTCTTGAAAGTCTACCAATACACCGGGACCTAAGCCGACTCCCCAATGCTTCAGGAGGGGATTGAGCTCCGCTTGGGTCTCGGGGTCGACCATCAGCAAGAGATGTCCGCCTTTTTCGACGTACACATGAATGCGGTCCAATTCCTCGGGGGTCATCGGCTTCCGGGGGCCGGCGATGGCCAAGATGGACGTGTTGTCAGGAACGGCGGTCTGGGTGAGGAGACTCAGAGTGCCGACCCCGTAGCCCTGCTTGGTCAAAATTTCTTTGGCCAGCGAGAATCCTGTCCGGTCGCGATTGTCCGTGCCGGACTCCCCGTGTCCCTCCAGAAAGAGAATGCGCTTCTTGTCATCTTTCGAGACGCGAATGAGGGCGCCGGTCAATTCGGCTTCTGACGGATTGGTCACACGAACGGTTTGAGCACCGCTTTCGAAGACGGCCGTATCGCTCCTTGTGATGCCATAACTTTGCGCGACTTTAGGTTGACGCTCCGGGTCCACGAACTCGACGGCGATCTTGGCGCTGGCTTGCCTATAGCTATCCAGCCGCTCTTTATAGGTCTGATAACCGGGGTCCTTCTCGCGCGTGAAGACGGTGATTTTCACTTCGCGAGGCAGGCTTCTGATCGCCCGGTGGGTCTGCGGCGCCAATGAGAAATTCTGACTTTCGGAGAGGTCCCAGCGAAGCGAGTGCCGTGCCGCAAGAAAATTCAAAATGGAGAGGATGCCGATGAACAAGAGCACCATGAACAGGCTGTTGGCGCCCATTCGTGTCGAACGGCGGGACGACACTGCCTTGACGGTGTCGGCATGAACAATAAAAAAGAGAATCAGGCAGATGAGCGCCACTCCCTCGATTGCCGTCACGATCCCGAGGTGTTCCGGCGAGAAGTGGTATCCGATCATGCCAGCGAGCGCCAGCGATAGGCCGATGACGCCGAAGGGTATTGCCTTCAAGGTCATTTCCACCTCGTCGAATCTACGACGCGGTGAGTGAGAAACAGCATGAGCACGAGAGCGCTGACGAAATAGACTAAATCCCGTGTGTCGACGAGTCCGCGGACGAGATGGTCGTAATGCTCCATAAACGACAGGTAGGAAATGACCTGTCCTGCCGGTGTATCGCCAAGCAGGGAGCCGACGCCAGCTAAGAGCCAGAGAAAAAGCAGCAGGCCGAAGCTGACAAAGGCCGCGACGATTTGGTTTTCGGTCAACGCGGAGGCAAGGACGCCGACGGACAGAAACAGCGCCCCCAGCAATGCGAGACCCAAATAGCCCGTCAGGATCGGATACCAATCGAAATCGCTGAACAGGGCAAGCGTTAAGGGTATAAGACCCGTGAGGCCCAACAGTCCGAGAAACAACAAGAATACGCTCACGAATTTTCCCGCAACGATCTCGTTCAGGCCGATCGGAGAGGTCATGAGCAATTCGAACGTCCGCAGTTTCTTCTCCTCGGCGAACAGCCGCATGGTGAGAATCGGCAACACGATCAGCAGGACGAACCGGATGCTGCTGAAAAGATTTCGAAACACCAAGTCGTTGAGATTAATTTGGGCTTGTCCTTGGACCTGCATCAATTGGATCGCTTGAGCGCCGGTGAAGACAATATAGATGTATGCGAGCAGGCCGACGATCAGAAGAAATACTGCTCCTACCACGTACACGACCGGCGAGACGAAGTACGAACGTAATTCCTTGGCCACGAGGGTATTCACGGGTGTCATGACGGCACACCCATGTTGTTCTCTCTCACCGCAACAGCGGGCCCTGCCGCAGCGTCGGAGCCCTGTGCCAGCCCTTCTTCGTGCCTGGTCAGTTTGAGGAACACGTCTTCCAACGTCATGGAAATCAATTTGAGTTCGATGAGCCCCCAGTTGTTGGTCACAGCCAGCCGCGCAATGTCTTCCCTGATGTCTTTGCCCAGGTGGCTTTCGAGTAAAAAATGTCCCGCCGGTCCGTTCGCGTGCACATCAAGCACACCGTCGACTTGGCGGAGCCGCGCTTCGGCGTCCCCGGGCGGCCGAGTCAGGGTCAGGGCGATCTTTTCCGAATGGCGTAGCCGGGTGGACAATCGGTCAGGGGTGTCCTCGGCGACAATGCGCCCGCCGCTGATGATGACGACGCGTTGGCAGACTGCGGTGGCTTCCGGGAGAATGTGAGTGCTCAAAATCACGGAATGCGAGCCTGCCAGGCTTTTGATCAATTCCCGGATCTCGATGATCTGTTTGGGGTCGAGGCCGACGGTCGGCTCGTCTAAAATCAGCACGGGCGGATCGTGGATGAGCGCTTGCGCGAGACCGACGCGCTGGCGGTAGCCGCGCGAGAGGTTGCCGATCAGTCGGTGCTGCACAGAGCCCAGACCCAATCGTTCGATCTCACGCGACATGGCGGCGGTGAGCATGGCGCCGGCCAACCCACGGAGCCGGCCGACGAAGCGAAGATATTCCTCGACCGTCAGTTCTTGATAGACCGGCGGCGTTTCCGGTAAGTAGCCGATCCGTCGCTTGACGTCCATGGATTGCTCGAGGCAGTCATAGCCGGCCACGGTGGCCCGACCTTCGGTCGGCGGCATGAAGCAAGTCAGGATGCGCATCGTCGTCGTTTTTCCTGCCCCGTTGGGGCCAAGAAAGGCCAGCACTTCGCCCTTAGCGACGGAAAAGGTCACTCGGTCGATTGCGGTGTGTTGGCCGTAACGTTTGGTGATCTGTTGAACGTCAATCATAGAAACGGATATGAACTCGGTGCTCTGGATGGGATCGGGGGTTCCGCGGCAGGCGTCTGCTCGCCATTTCTTTACATGTGCTTGCTCGGCATCTTACTCATGAGAACGGAGGCAGTCAACCGCCCATGGGGTGGTCTGCGCAGCTTTACACGGGTGACTCGGTCCTGGTAGAGTCCCGCTCGGTCACGCCAACGCCTCCTCTAATCATATCGACATCATGACATCTCGTATTTGGCTCACGATCTGGGCTGTTTCCCTGTCCCTCTGCTTCGTTGCCGTGGGGGTACAGGCCGGTACGGGCAGCAGGTACAAAGTCCAAGGCACCGTGATCGCCATCACGCTCACACAGACGCCCCCGTTGATCGTGGTGAAAACTCCCCTGGGTCCCAAAAATCATATGACGGTTGGTGCCACGGTCACCGCCCAGACAAAGATTCTGCGGGGGAAAAAGCGGATCGCGCTCAATACGATTCGAGAGGGGGAAGTCGTTTGGCTGACCTATGTGAAGGCACCTGGAGGAGTGCTTGCGGAAATCATCCGGGTGGGTGCCTAGCACGTTGACTGGGAGCATCCCTTTCCTTTATATGGGAGATATTCCCGCCGTCCGATAGCGCATTCCCGTCACCGGTAGCAGGTTATTTACTTCATACCAAGGTAGGGGCGTAGTCTACGGCCGCGGTATTGTTCACTGCTCGGTTCAGGCTTACCGTGAACCTCATCGGCGAGGTGTCCGTGGTCCTGTCAGATCAACCGAGCACTACAGGTGTTGACGATGACAAATTATACTTCGCGATCGAATCAGGCAGTATTCTGCACCCTTACTGTTGCCGGTCTGCTGTTGGGCGCCTGTTCCTGGATTCCAAAAGGGGAGGCCCAATTTGACGTCGGGATCAAGGACCGTGGCGTGGCCTCCTGGTATGGCGAGCAGTTTCATGGCAGGCAGGCAGCCAACGGCGAAATATTTGACATGGAAGCGCTGACCGCCGCACACCGGACAATGCCCCTTGGCAGCATCGTACGGGTCGTCAACCTCGCGAACGGCAAGCACCTCCATGTGCGCATTACCGATCGGGGCCCGTATGTCAATGGCCGCGTACTAGATCTTTCCCACGCGGCGGCTGTGCAGTTGGGCATGGACCATGAGGGTACTGCCCACGTCCAGATTGAGATCGTCGGGCAACGGCGTCCGGA
>DASTFK010000221.1:0-4394 GCA_035719945.1 Nitrospira sp. | reverse complement strand
CACCGGTGCTTTCGGAACCTCCACCAGCAGCACCTTCATGCCGTTCGAAAGGATGTACTCATGAGGCTCGGCGGCGACGGTTGATTGGATGGAAAAACACCAAAACGCGGTCAGGATGGGAAGCCACCAGAAACGGCTGTGTCGGAGGCGCAAACTGGTCATGATTGGTGGTGAGGGGAACCGGTGCATGCTAACAACGGGATTCAATAGGTGTCAAGGTTCGGATGCGAGAAGTAGGGAGATTCCCAAGTTGTCCGCAGGCGCCCAGCACGTCGCGGCCACGACTTTTCCGGATGAAGACGTCGATGCCGGCCTCGCGCACGATCGATTGGAACGCCAAGATGTCGAGGTCGGACGGCCGGCGGAAGGCACTGCCGGGAAATGGATTGAAGGGAATCAAATTGACCTTGCATGTGATCCCGCGGATCAGTTTGACCAGACGCAGGGCATCGGCCTCGCCATCGTTCACGCCGGCGAGCAGCACATATTCAAACGTCAGCCGTCGGTGGGGCGCCAAGGGATACCGGCGGCAGGCGAGCAGCAGCGTTTTGAGCGATGCCATCCCGTTGACCGCCGGCATGAGCCGAGCGCGCTGCTCGTCCGTGGTGGCGTTCAGGGAGACGGCCAGGTTCACGCCTAACGGCGCAACCTCCTTCATGCGGGAGGCCAGACCGGCCGTCGATACGGTAATGCGGCGCGGGGACAACCCTAGCCCCCAGCGCTTGTTCGTTAGCCGGCGGATCGCTTCCGACATGGCGTTGAAATTCGCCAGTGGTTCACCCATGCCCATGAACACCATGTTCGACAATCGTTCGCCATCCCCAAGTTGGTCTTGAGCGGCCAACACTTGCTCGATGATCTCGTGCGGCTTGAGGTTCCGCTTCAGGCCCATCGTACCGGTGAGACAAAATCCGCAGTCCAGCGTACAACCGACTTGGGTAGAGAGGCACAGCGTCAACCGGCTCTCGTCGGGAATGAGGACGGCTTCCACCTCGAGTCCGTCCTCCAGCTTCAGGACCAGCTTTCTTGTGTCGTCTGCGGAGCGAAATACGAGGCACTGAGGGGTCCGTGCGATTCTCGCGAGGCCGCTCAATTTCGCCCGGTCCGCGTGGCTCAGATCCGTCATGTTGCTGATTGATCGT
Organism: Nitrospira sp.; assembly: GCA_035719945.1. GTDB lineage: Bacteria > Nitrospirota > Nitrospiria > Nitrospirales > Nitrospiraceae > Nitrospira_C. The sequence continues at coordinate 3,252 of DASTFK010000221.1, read as the reverse complement.
GCTCGCCGCTGATAGAGCCAGCGAAGGATCTGTGCGGTGCGGTACGCAGGCCAACCGAACCCGGCGACGAGGCCGGCCATCTCCGTTTCGTCGAGGGAGAGCAGATTGATGCTGGATTGAGAATCCACCGCGCTGGAGCCCTGCATGGCGCAGCCTACCATATCCTCGTCCTCTGCTGGCAAGGATGGAGAGACACTGTTATATATGGTAGAGCCATGAATGGCGGGAGAGACGAGTGCTGCCTACCGTGATGCGGTTGTGTGTGTGCAGTTTGCTGCTCCTCCTCGGCGGCGTGGCCGGGTCTGCCGTCCTCCCAAGTGAAGTGGAAATCTGCGATCAGCCGGAGCCGTGCTTTCAGGCTGCGGTGCTTCCCAAGGAACGCCTCGGAAAGGCCTTGGCCAAGGAGCAGGTATTGGCGCTCAAGCTCGAGCGTCTTCGGAGCTTGAGCGAGCGGTTTCCGGATACTCTCTGGTCAAAACGCGCTGGGCTCTTGTCCGGAGTGCTGTCGATCGAGCCGAACCCTGCCGCAGCCATTCCATTCCTTCGGGGTGCACAACGTGATTTCCCGGTGCTGGATGATTACATCCGTCTGTGGATTGCTCAAGCACACCTGAATCTCGGCGAGACGAAAGAGGCAGCGGTGCTCCTGGAAAGTATCCCGTTGGCGGTGCCTGATTCGAACATTATGGCGAGGGCTGCCTATAAAACGGGCGAAGCATGGTATCAAGCCTCCGCTTGTCAGGAATCGACGGTTTGGTTCACGAAGGCCGTCGCCATGAATGACAAGGATACGAGCGCGCCACAGGCCTTCCTGCGCCGCGCCGCATGCCGGTTGCGCGACAACAATGTCGCTGAAGGGCGCAATCTGCTCCAACAGCTGTGGGTGCGCTTCCCATACACTCCGGAAGCCAAAGAGGCGGAAGCGTTGTTGTTGTCCAATTTGGGCGGCGAAACGTGGGCCGTGCAACCGTCCGACCGACTTAGCCGCGCGCAGGCTCTTTTAGGGCAGGCGTTTCATGTCGAAGCCATCGAAGAGCTGAAAAAATTTCTCGCCACCGATCCGCATTCCCCTCGGCGAGCCGAGGCCAAGTTGAAGTTGGGCATTGCGCAGGTGCGGCTCAAGCAATACGACCAAGCGCGTGAAACGTTTCGCGTATTGGCCAAAGAGGGGGGAGGATCCGAATCCCACGAGGCGGCGGTGTGGCTGGCTCGCGTCTATCTCAGGCAAGGACAGGGCGACAAGCTCTTGGAAGCCGCACGAGTGCTGCCTTCCACGTCGCTGTCTGCGGAACAGAAAGGCCAGATTACACTGTTCGTCGGCATGTGGCTCGAAGACCAAAAACAATTCGACGACGCCATTGGGAAATATCATCAGGTGGCGAAACAGGGCGAGCCCGCGTCACAGCGGGCCGAGGGCCAATGGCGGGTAGGTTGGGTCTACTATCGGACCGGCCGGTATCGCGAGGCCGGTGAAAGTTTGCGGGCGCTCGCTGAACTGCATGACGGCGAGTTCGAGCCCCAAGCCCTGTACTGGATGGGGCGCGCCGGTGAACAACAGCAACAGCTCGAGGCGCAGGAGTACTATAAAAAACTCTGCCAGCGACATCGCTTCACCTATTATTGCCAACTTGCTCGGGAACGTGCGAAGACGTTGCCCGTTGCTGATGCTCCTCTTGAAGTGACTGTCGCCTCTGTCGAACCATTGAAGGACGGTGAGACGCCCGCGCCCGTCGTCACACGCGCCGACATCGCCCAGCAGACGGCATATCGACGAGCGATTGAACTCAAGACATTGGGGTTGGATGCCGATGCCGCTCAGGAAGTCGCGGTGTTGACGGACCGGTATAGCCGAGACCCGGATGCCCTGGTGGCGTTGTCGACGATGCTGAACGAGGTCGGAGCCTACCATCAAGCCCTGCGGCTTGCACGCGCACGATTCCGGGATCAGTTGGAGCGGACTGGCGGAACGTTTGCCCCTTCTTTATGGAACGTCGCCTATCCGACCGGTCTGCTCCCCACGATCAAGCTGCAAGGGGCCAAGGGTGTGGACCCGTATTTGATCGCCGCCATCATCCGTGAGGAAAGCCAATACGATGTAAAGGCGGTCTCCCGAGTCGGGGCGATCGGCTTGATGCAGGTGATGCCTGCGACGGCAAACAACGTAGCCCAGCGGGTCGGCCTTCCCGCCATGGGACGGGAAGATCTGTTTGACCAAGAAACGAACATTCGGATCGGTGTTCGCTATGTGGAGCAGTTGCTGGAGCAGTTTTCCGGCAACCTGGTGTATACCATCGCCTCCTATAATGCCGGACCTCTCGCGGTCGGCAATTGGATCGCTCAGTATCGAGGGCAGGGGCAGGACGAATTCGTCGAACTGATCCCGTATCAGGAGACCAGACAATACGTGAAGCGGGTCCTGCGGACGTACCGCGAATACGTGCGCCTCGGCGGCTTGTCCTGACGGCGTTGACAAGCTGTGGGTAAGTTCCTATAGTGCGCCACAATTGGTGGTGGTAACTCCGGAGAGTGTACATGGCGTTGGATCGTTTGGATGCGCTCGAGACGCGTATCAAAGACCTGGTGAAGCTGATTCAAGAACTGAAAAAAAGAAATGCCGGTCTCGAGGATGATCTTCGATTAACCCGACAGCGGTTGACCGACGAAAGCGATTCGAATCGGCGTTGGGCGCGGGAACGCACGGATATCAAAACCCGGATCGAGAAAGTCCTTAGCGATATCGAAGTGTTGGAGGGGTTCGAAGAACGCAAGGAGGTGGCCTTTGACTAAGACGACGGATGTCGAAATCTACGGCCAGCGGTACACGATCAGAGGCGAGGCGGATGAAGCCTATATCCGCCGTCTGGCAGGCTTGGTGGACGGGCAAATGCGGCAGCTTGCCGAAGGGATGAATACCACCACCCCGTCCCGCCTGGCAGTACTCACAGCGCTCAATCTGGCCCACCAGTTGTTCGAAGCGGAAAAGAAGCGCACCCAAGGCGAAGCCGATGTCGAACGTCGGATGACGTCGCTCATGGAATCGATCGAAGAGCAGGTCCCCACGTCGCTGTTTCGATGAATGCGCTTGCAAAGGCCGGGAAGCCTTTGCTATCGTGGTGTTGTGGTAGTGGTATTTGCGGAAGCAGGTTTATTGATTGGGATGAGGACGAGGTAACCGCCAACCGGTAAGAAAATCCGGGATCCGATTGCGTCACTGGAAAGAATGGATGTGGGTTTGTCGATGCTGGTCCCGTT
>DASTFK010000220.1:0-3263 GCA_035719945.1 Nitrospira sp. | reverse complement strand
GGCGTCTGGCCGCGGAAGACATTCGCGACCCGGTGACCGGCGAAGTCATCGTCTCGTTTAACGAAGAGATCACCGAGGAGCGGACGAAGGATGTCGTGGAAGCTGCGGTCGATCGGGTGAAGATCCGGTCGGTGTTGACCTGCCAATCCCGTCGCGGCGTCTGCCGGGCCTGTTACGGTCGCGACCTGGCACGCGGGCGCCTCGTCGAGAAGGGCGAGCCGGTCGGCGTCATCGCGGCCCAGTCCATCGGCGAGCCGGGCACGCAGTTGACGATGCGAACGTTCCACATCGGCGGTACGGCGAGCAAGGTCGTCGAGCAAACCGTGCTGGAAGCCAAGCATGCAGGCCGTATGAAGTTCATGAGCTTCGATGCGAAAAAGAATGCCGACGTGCATAACAGCGGCATCGCCGTGCGCAATAAGGAGAATGAATGGGTGGTGATGAACCGCAACGCGAAGATCGCCATCGTGGATGAAAACGGCCGTGAGCGCGAGAAGTATCCCGTCGTCTACGGCGCCAAGATCAAGCTCAAGGACGGAGACCGCGTCGAGTTGGCGCAAAAGCTCGTCGAATGGGATCCGTACTCGTTGACGATTTTGACGGAAGTCGGCGGCAAGGTGGCCTACGGCGACATCGTCGAGGGCGTCACGATGAAGGAAGAGTTCGATGAGGTGACCGGGCTTTCACGCAAGGTCATCATCGAGCATTCCGGTGCGACGCTGCGTCCTCGGGTGTCGATTAAGGACGAAGGCGGGAAGACGGCCAAAGTAGCCGGAGCCACGAATACCGTGGCCCGTTACCTGCTGCCTGTTGGCGCCCATATCTTCGTGGAGAAAGGCGCGGCCGTACATCCGGGTGATGTATTGGCCAAGATTCCTCGCGAGACGACTAAGACCAAGGACATCACCGGCGGTTTGCCGCGTGTCGCCGAATTGTTCGAAGCAAGAAAGCCGAAGGAGCAGGCCGTCATCAGCGAGATCGACGGTGAAGTGTCCTACGGCGGATTCGTGAAGGGCCAGCGCAAGGTCCTGGTCGACAACAAGATGGGAGACGTTAAGGAGTATTTCATTCCGAAGGGCAAGCACGTCAACGTGCACGAGGGCGATTGGGTGCGGGCCGGAGAGCCCTTGATGGACGGGTCCGCCAATCCGCACGACATTCTTGACGTGCTCGGGCCCAACGAGCTGCAAAAGTATTTGGTGGACGAGGTTCAGGACGTCTACCGGTTGCAGGGCGTGTCGATCAACGATAAGCACATTGAGATCATCGTTCGTCAGATGTTGCGCAAGGTGCGGATCGAAGATCCGGGTGACACGGAATTCTTGCCAGGCAGCCAAGTGAGCAAGATGGTGTTCGAAGAAGAAAACGAACGCGTCTTGAAGAAGGACGGCAAGCCTGCCCTGGGGAAGCCCGTTCTGCTCGGCATCACCAAGGCGGCATTGACGACGGACAGCTTCATCTCCGCGGCCTCGTTCCAGGAAACGACTCGCGTGCTGACCGAGGCGGCGATCAATGGAAGGGAAGACAATCTTCTCGGCTTGAAGGAGAACGTGATTGTCGGACGCCTGATTCCGGCAGGCAGCGGTTTCGAGGAGTATCGAGACACGTTCGTGATCAGCCCAAAACCAGAGCCTGTTGTGGTGGGTGTGACGGAGCCGGCTGCGTTGCCACGCGAAGGAGCGGCTGCAGTGACTGGGGAAGGCTCGGGGGCATAACCAACGCGATCACCCTAGCTTGACAGAGCCCGCGGGCATCATTATAATCCGCGGGCTCTGCGCTTGATGGGCCCTCAGACTACCGGGTTTTAAGAGAAAGATTCACGATGCCAACGATCAATCAGTTAGTGAGAAAGGGCCGTCAGTTGGCCCACGCCAAGACGAAAAGTCCGGCGCTGAAGTCGTGTCCGCAAAAGCGAGGCGTCTGTCTGCGTGTCTACACCTCGACGCCGAAGAAACCGAATTCCGCGCTTCGAAAGGTTGCGCGTGTGCGATTGACGAACGGAATGGAAGTCACCACCTATATTCCGGGAGTCGGGCACAACCTACAGGAGCACTCGATCGTGCTGGTGCGTGGGGGGCGCGTCAAAGACCTGCCCGGCGTGCGCTATCACATTGTGCGCGGGGCGCTTGACGCCGTCGGGGTCGCCGACCGAAAGCAGGGCCGCTCAAAATACGGCGCGAAACGTCCGAAGTAGTTCTTACGATCATCCAGCATTCGAGAAAGTAATCGACCATGCCACGAAGCAGATTTCTAGGACAGAGAGAGCCCCTTCCGGATGTACGATACCGCGACAAGGTCGTCGGAAAATTCCTCAATATCCTCATGGAAGGTGGCAAGAAGAGCACGGCTGAGCGAATTTGTTACGGTGCGTTCGATGTCATCCAGGAAAAGACAGGCGGAGACCCGCTCAAAGTTTTTAAATCGGCGATCGACAACGTGAAGCCCATTGTCGAAGTGAAATCCCGCCGGGTCGGCGGCGCCTCCTATCAGGTGCCGGTCGAAATTCGTCCGGCGCGCCGAATGTCTCTCGCCCTTCGGTGGCTGTCGGAATATGCGAGGACGCGCGGCGGCAAAAGCATGCGGGAAAAGCTCGCGGCCGAGTTGTTGGACGCGTCGAATAATACAGGGGCCGCGGTTAAGAAACGGGAAGACGTGCATCGGATGGCGGAGGCGAACAAAGCCTTCGCGCACTATCGCTGGTAACGTCGTTTCGTGCTGCAGTTGGGCCGTGCTGCGATCCGCAGACGCGGGTGCCCCTGAATCGCAGCGGTAATGGCTCATCCTGCAGCACGTGTGTTTTTTAAAGGGATACCATGGCAAGGCAAGCACCACTGGAACGAACCAGAAACATCGGTATCATGGCGCACATTGATGCCGGGAAGACGACGACGACGGAACGCATCCTCTATTACACCGGCATGACGCACAAGATGGGCGAGGTGCACGAGGGTGCGGCCACGATGGACTGGATGGAGCAGGAGCGGGAACGCGGCATTACGATCACGGCTGCAGCGACGACGTGCTTCTGGAAGGACCATCGCATCAATATCATCGATACGCCGGGACACGTTGATTTCACCATTGAAGTGGAGCGGTCGTTGCGCGTCCTCGACGGCGCCGTTGCTGTCTTTGACTCAGTGCAAGGCGTGGAGCCGCAATCAGAAACGGTCTGGCGGCAGGCCGACAAGTATCAGGTCCCCCGCATCGCCTTCATGAACAAGATGGATCGGGTCGGCGCCGACTTCTACTTCAGCGTTCAGACC
>DASTFK010000219.1:0-7740 GCA_035719945.1 Nitrospira sp. | reverse complement strand
GAAATCGGCTATGTGCGCAAGGTGTCTTTGATGGGACGGCCCTGTCCCACCTTTCCGAACGGCCTTGCCCTGCGGAGCCTGCTGGCCACCCACGCGACGATCGTCGGACCGTGGATTGCGGTGGGACTCATGGTTGGCGCCGGGGGCGCCTCATTAGGAGCGCTCTTCGACAATCAGCAGGCCGCGATGCTCGTGCAGGTCTCGGCCGTGACGGTGTTCGCCGGCGCCCTCGCTCTCTGCGCCTATTTCGGCGGTCTGAGACCGTCGGACTCATGGCTGGATGGATTGATGGAAACCAAGCCGGCTGAGCTGCTGAAATACTGGTGGTGGCCAGGCTTGGCATTCGCCTCGACCTATTATCTGGTCTTGGCGGGCGTCGTGATTTTCCTGCTGAAGCAGCCGGGCGTCCCCACGTCCTACGCCATTGGTGGCGGCGGGCTGGTCGCCGGCTTGATGGCGCTTTACGGATACTACTTAGGCCATCGGCGGCAGGTCGAGGAGCGGCAAGGCGTCAGCCTGAGCCCCTCCTTGCTTCGGTGTCCGTTTGTCATGGGGATTTTGAGCAAGTCGTCCGGGTCTGCTGTTGCCGGCGCTTCGAAGGGATAGCATGACGATGTTGACGAACACATTACTCTCAACGGCTTTTCTTCTTGCAGTCTTGGTCTGTGGCCTCGTGGCGGGTGTTGGGCTGCCGCTTCCGGTGCATGCAGAGGATGCTGCGGATCTGTACTACCAAGTACCGGGGACCCCGCAAGGTCCTGCCGCGCCGTCGCCGACGGACACGGTGTATTCACGGATCGGCTCGTTCGACAGCCGTCTCCTCGTCTGGTTTGTCACACAGCAACACACCTACTTCGGCGGTTTCGTGCTGGCGTTGCCGCTCTTCTGCGCGCTGCTGGAATTTCTGGGCTTGCTGACGAACAAGCCGGCGTTGTCGCTGCGCTACGACGGTTTGGCCAGAGACCTGGCGAAAGTGGCATTGCTCGCGCTGTCCGTCACGGCTGTCGTGGGCAGCCTCATGCTCGGGATGTTCCTTTGGCTCTATCCGAGTTTCATGAAGTACATGGGAGGAACGTTTAAAGCGTTTATGCCGGCCTATGCCATCGTATTCGTCGGCGAATCCCTACTGCTCATCCTCTATTACTACAGCTGGAACCGCATGGCGGAGCCCGGCTTAAAGTGGATCCATGCGGCCATCGGCATCCTGACCAACATCTTTGGAACGGCACTCCTGCTCCTTGCGAATTCCTGGGCGGCCTTCATGATGTCACCGGCCGGCGTCGATGCCCAAGGTCGGTTTCTGGGGAACGGCTGGCACCTGCTGCATTCCGCGCTCTGGAATCCGTTGAACGTCCATCGCTTCCTGGCGGACATTATGTCAGGCGGCGCCGTTGTGCTGGCCTATGCCTGCTACCGCTTTTTTACGAGCAAGACGGATGGTGAGCGGGCGTACTTTGACTGGGTCGGCTACATTTTCTTGTTCGTGACCGTCTGTGCACTCCTGCCGATGCCGATCGCCGGCTATTGGCTGATGCGCTCCGTGTATGCGTTCCGCCAAAGCATGGGCGTGACGATGATGGGTGGATTGTTGACATGGCTCTTCGTCGTCCAAGCCCTGCTGATCGGCGCCCTGTTGCTCGGCATCAACTACTACATCTGGCAAAGCATGGCGCGGATCAAGGGAGGGGAGCGGTATCAATCGTATTACCAGGTCCTGGTCGGAGCGTTGACCCTGGCACTGTTCATTTGGCTGACCCCACATACGGTGTTGATGTCGCCTGGCGAGCTCAAAGCGATGGGCGGGGCGCAGCATCCGGTGGTGGGGAATTACGGCGTCATGTCCGCCAAGAACGGCGCGGTTAACGTCATGATTCTCCTCACGGCCTTGAGTTACCTCTATCTTCGGCGGGCGAATCGCACGATGACCGTATCCTGGGTCAAGACCGGCAACATCCTGATCGGGACGCTTTTCGCCGTGGGACTGATCAATGTGATCTGGCTTTCGGTCTACGGCTTTTATCTGCCCGCTAAACTGCGCGTGGGCCTCTCGACGCCGCAAGCGGTCACCACGCTGACCGTCATCGTCGCCAGCCTGTTGATCAATCGTGCCATGCTCAAAGGATCGCTCGTGCACGGGCCCGTGCAATGGGGCAAGATTTCGGTTCGAGGCATGGTGGTGCTGTTCGCTCTGGCCGGCGCCTTTACATGGGTGCTGGGCCTCATGGGATACATCCGGTCGTCAGGCCGGCTGTCGTGGCACGTGAACGAAGTGATGGCGGACGTCTCGCCCTGGGCCTTCACGCCGGAACTTGGGTTTGCCGCCAAGATGGTGACGCTCAACATGGTCGTGTTTTGGAGCGCGGTGCTCGCGCTGTTTTGGATGTGCCAACGGGGACAGCAGCAGGAGCTGGGAGAAGAATTGTTCGATACGCCTTCACAGACGTTCGCGCCGGCTCCCTCGCAAGAGGTGTGAAGCATCAGAAAGGAATTGTTGAAGACATGAGCAGGATTGGGAATGTCGTGATGGCCGCGGGACTGGTCGCCCTATTGGCGTTACCATCCGGGTCGCTCTCAGCGCAGGGACAGCAGTTGGTTCTGGAGGACTTTCAGGCGAAGGAAGCTGATGGGTTTCCCGCAAGCTGGGACCACGAAAGCCAGCGCAGTCACTCAAAGGGACGTGAAGCGTATAAAGTTCAATCCGAGAACGGAACCCATTTCTTGTCGGCAAAGGATGCCGGACAACGGATCAAGAAGAAGAAAATCGATTGGGATCCCAAGGCCTATCCCGTCCTGACGTGGCGCTGGCGGTTGAACAAGGCGTCAGAGGGCACGGAGCCGCTCGCCGCCGTGTATGCGTCACTGGATACCGACCTCATGTTCATACCGGTGTTCACCAAATATATTTGGAGCGCGACCAAACCCGAAGGCACCGTGATCGAAGGCGGCATGTTCAGCGGGTCCGAGATCGTCGTGCAAAGCGGGACGACCCAGGTCGGCCAATGGGTGGAAGAAAAAGTGAACGCTTATGAAGACTTCAAGCGGATCCACCAGCATGAGCCGGCGGCCAAAGCCTGGGGCATCTCCATCATTGCCGGTCCTGGCGTCGAAATCGATTTCGGCCCTATGGTCGCAACGTCAGAAAAATAAACCATGAATGCTGTACCGGTTCCAATGAGACCTGTTCACCGGTGGTTCGATATTGCCTTTGGGCTGACCGTGATGGGCACGGTGGGAGTGCTGATTGGCATCATCATGGGGGGCGGGCTCATGCCGGTCGCGATTGCCGTTGGCCTGCTCATGGGCGGGGTCATCGGCTATCTCGGAGGGCGGCGCTTTCTTGCTAGTATTTTGACCGGCAGCGTGCTGGGCGGCGCATTGGCCTGGCTCGTGGCAGGCGCCGAGCGCATCTCAGTCGGTGCAGGCGCCGGAGCGGCAATGGGTGGATTTCTCGGTGTGCAGATTTCTATGTTGTTGGACGTTCGGGCCGCGAGAAAGGCCCAGTCGGAGACGGCTGATCCTTCGTCATGAGCGATTAGCGAGGAGCATAAACGGTTATGGAAAACAAAGGCGTATTGATCGGATCCATAATTTTCGTGTTTGGGTCATTCATCCTCATGATCGGCATGATGCTCTGGGAATCGAACAAGGCCTACAAAATGAAAGAGCTCGCACAGTCCATTAAAACTGAAAGCCGGTCTGCAGCCAGCAATGTTCCCGCCCAGGACTACTCGATGTACAAGACCAAAATGGGTGATGAAGGTCGTGAAATGGTTCAAATCCCTGAAGGACCGTTCACGATGGGCAGCCAGGACGGCGACCCGGATGAGGTGCCTGAACATCAGGTGTTTCTCAAGGGTTTTTTCCTCGATCGGAAGGAAGTGACGCAGGAAGAATACACGCGGTTCGCCAAGATGACTAAACGGCAGGCTCCCAGAATTGAAGTGTTCGAAGACGATCAGTCTAAACTCCTCAAGCCGGAATTCGCCGCCATGAGCGTCTCATGGGATGACGCGTTGGCCTACTGCCGCTGGGCCGGGAAACGTCTTCCGACCGAAGCCGAATGGGAAAAGGCCGGACGCGGCGAAGGCAAAAGACGATATCCCTGGGGAGATAAGTTCATCACGAACGGCGCGAATGTCGATGGCAGCGATGACGGGTACAAATATCTGGCTCCGCCGGGCTCGTTCGATGTCGGCAGGAGCCCGTATGGATTGTATGACATGACCGGCAACGTCGCCGAGTGGGTCAACGACACGTACGACGAGGGTTATTACAAGAAATCTCCGTACCGCGACCCGAAAGGTCCGGAAGGCGAAAGCGATCTGCGCGTGGTTCGCGGCGGATCGTGGCGGGAGACCGAGCATAATGCACGGTTATCTAAACGATTCGCGGCGAAACACTGGCGCACAGATATTACGATCGGGATCCGCTGTGCCAGCGACCTCGAGCCCGGAGGCCACGCGCCGACCTCGTAATGGAACGCCATGCTTGAGACGAAATTCAAGGTCGCCTTTCTCCTCGTGGTCCTCGCCTTCGCAGCGATCCCCATCATGGGCATACTTCGCGGAACGATCATGACGCCTTATGAAACGGTGCCTGAGGCGACGGAGGACGTCGCCTCCGAGTCCGAGTCAGCAACAAACGAAGAACCGATCCCGGAAGAGATGGTTGTCATTCCCGCCGGACCGTTTGTGCGCGGGACCACGGACGGCGGCTTTGATGAACAGCCGCAGCGAACGATTTCTCTCGAGACGTTTTCGATCGACCGCTACGAGGTCACCAACCATCAGTACCAGGAATTCGTCCTCGCCACCGGCCACCGCAAGGCTGCGCCTCCGTCGCGCTACGCGAAGAGCGTCGGCAAGATGCGTGGACCGAATCAGCCTGTCGTCTATGTGTCCTGGGACGATGCGAATGAGTATTGCCGTTGGAAAGGCAAGCGGCTGCCCACCGAAGCCGAATGGGAGAAGGCCATGCGAGGCACCGACGGCCGGCTGTGGCCATGGGGAAACCTGGAAAAACCCAATGGCGCCAACTGGGCTCGCGTGCAGGACGGCCACGAGGTCAGCGCTCGTGTCGGATCGTTTTCAACGGACAAGAGTCCCTATGGAGTCATGGATGGCGCCGGTAACGTGATGGAATGGGTGGGCGACTGGTACCAGGAGGCCTATTACAAGGAGTCTCCCGACAAGGATCCCCCTAGCCCGGAATTCGGGACTTACCGAGTCATGAGGGGGGGAGGGTATGCAACGACAGGGGCCGATCTTCGGATCACCAGCCGGAGCAAAATGGTGCCTGATTTTCGCGATGAAACGATCGGATTCCGCTGCGCAATTTCGGGTGCTTTGGCAGGGTCCGTTGCTAGAGAAAAACTAGGCTAACTCTAGAGAAAATCGAAGTAATAGAGGATCAGAAACACGGCCAGAATGATATTGACAACCATACCAGCCAAAACTATAATGTCGAACACTTTTGAGTTTTTATTCATGGTTTTCCCGGCGGTTACGCGCCCAACGACGAATTTTGAATAACACACGGATCCGTGTGTGTCAAGAAACGGGCCGAGGTAAATCACACGCATTTTTATTCCCTACCAGGAGAAGGAGACAGTGATGGCAACGGCAACCGCTCCAGACAGTGAGATCAAGGTCAAAATCGGAAAAATGATTTTCTACATCACCGCTGCGGTCGGCCTGTGGTTTTTCTATTGGTTTGCCGGTATTCAGTGCCCCTGCTGAGCCCAGGGCACGGAATGGGTGAATTCACCTTACGTCTTTCGTTGAGTTGAGGAGGAACTGAAGATGGGGCAGACGATTTTCTATATCCTGATTTCGACCGTGATCTGCGTCGCGTATTTCACGCTGGTCGATCATTATCTGATGGATATGCAAGGGTTGGATTATTGGTACCTGTTCCGCAAGTAACAGCCGCGGAGAGTCGTACCCTCATTAAGAGTGACTAGGCATGTTTAGAGGATTTTATCGGAATGCATCAAGGAGGTATCCCATGGGTCCTGTAACCGGCAAGAAGGTGTTTTCAATCATGGCGCTCTGCGCGATGGTGAGCCTTCTCCTGCTCCCCGTGGTCATGTCGCTTCCGTCGCCGGCTGCCGGTGAGGAAGCGGCTGCGGACGGAGCAAAGAAGGATGGAGACAAGGTCGAGAAGGGACGCGACGTCTATTACAAAACCGAAGGTATCGTGGTTGGTGCCCCCGCACCGAAGACCACGGATGGCCCCAGGGACTATCCGCGGTATAACTTCGAGAGCCGCGTGTTGCTCTGGTTTGCGAACCAGCAGCATCTCTACTATGGCAGCTTCGTATTGGCCGTGCCGATTTTCTGTATGGTGATCGAGTTCATGGGGGTCGTGTCCAAAGACAAGGCCCTCGCGAAACGGTACGATCAATTGGCGTACGACTTTATCAAGATCAGTCTCACGGCCTACTCACTGACGGCAATCCTGGGCGGCATCCTGATCTTCACCTTCCTAACGCTCTATCCCGCTTTCTTCGGGTATCTTTCCAGCATCTTCCGTCCAGTAATGCATATTTATGCGCTGATGTTCGTGGCCGAGAGCGGCACCCTCTACATCTACTATTACGGCTGGGACAAGATGAAAGAGGGGTTTTTGAAGTGGATTCATTTGAGCATGTCGGTGGTTCTGAACGTCATCGGAACCCTGTTGATGTTCTTGGCCAACTCCTGGATCGGCTTCATGATGTCGCCCGCGGGCGTCGATGAGCAGGGCCGGTTCCTCGGAAACATCTGGCACGTCATTCACACAGCCTTGTGGAACCCGCTCAACGTGCACCGCATCCTTGGCAACATGGCCTTCGGTGGCGGTGTGGTCGCAGCCTATGCGGCCTATAAGTTCCTCGCGTCCAAGACCGAGGAAGATCGGGCTCATTACGATTGGATGGGTTATATCGCGATGGCGCTCGGTGTGGCATTCTTGATTCCGCTGCCCTTCGCTGGGTACTGGCTGATGCGTGAAGTCTATGCGTACCGTCAGCAAATGGGCATCACATTGATGGGTGGTCTGCTGGCCTGGCTCTTCATCATTCAGGCCACCATGATCGGCATCCTTTTCTTGAGCACCAATTACTATCTGTGGCAGGCAATGGGTCGGATGCGTGGCGCTGAGAAGTATCAGCGGTACATCAAGTACCTCGTATTTCTTCTCGCCTGCGGATTTCTGGTGTTCATCACCCCCCATACAATGGTCATGTCCCCCGCTGAGCTGAAGGCGATGGGAGGTCAGCAACATCCGGTGCTCGGTAACTACGGCGTCATGTCCGCCAAGAACGGCGGCATCAACGTCATCATTACCACCACAGTGTTGAGTTTCGTGTGGTACATGCGTGGGAACAAGGTTTCCACCGTCTCTTGGGCGAAGTTCGGAAACATCTTCATGGGCTGTTTCTTCTTCTTTGCCTATGTCAACATCATCTGGCTGGCGATCTACGGGTATTACATTCCAGCCAACGTCCGCGTCGGGCTTTCTGTTCCCCAAGTGGCGACCACCCTGTCCTGCCTCTTCTTCATGTTCGCCCTGAATAGCGTCATGATGAAGGGGGCCAAGCAGATGGGACCGATCGAGTGGGGTAAGATTTCCGCTCGTTCGCAATACGCGTTGATCATGCTCGCGACGGCGTTCACCTGGATGATGGGATTGATGGGGTATATCCGCTCCTCGGTCCGGCTGTTCTGGCACGTCAATGAGATCATGCGGGACAACTCA
>DASTFK010000218.1:0-3676 GCA_035719945.1 Nitrospira sp. | reverse complement strand
AATAGTAGAACAGGGATCAGTGAGATGGGCCGCCTGACGCCTCACATCGGCCAAGAAAAGGGGACAGGCTACTTTTTCGCTTGATTCAACGCACTCGCCGTAACGGCTGCTATCAATAATAAGCGAGCCGATGTAATCTGCCTCAGCCGTTCCTATTCAACGCAGACCTATGCGCTGTGGGGGTTCACTGAGTCGAACCGGTGGGAGGATAGCATCATGAAGAACGTTGAGATGACCGTCGAGGGAACCATGCTGACGATCAAGGTGGATCTCTCCAAAGAGTTCGGGCCCTCTGCGTCGGGAAAAACGATCATCATTGCGTCGACGGAAGGGAATGTGACGATTCCCAATCGCGAGGAAAAAGTCGGCCTGAACGTGTATCGAAAGAAGTCCTGACAGACAGACTTGCCATGAGCTTCCTGCTGATTATGGCGATGATACGCACGATCTGCCCTTGGCCAACCACGAAAGCCGGAAGCGCTGGTGTTGGGATCTTCAGTCGTTAGACTTACTTGGAGGCGGCAGAACTTCCTGCAATGCCAATCCTAATTGATCCACCGAAAATGCCTTTTGGAGAAAGGCCGTGGCGCCGCGGTTCAACAGCTCTTGCTCAACTTCTTCAGTGCCGTGCCCACTAAACACTACGACTGGCAGGGACGGGTGCAGTGTACGCAACTGCTGTAGTACGTTGCGACCGTCTATTTCAGGCATGCGGAGGTCCAACACGACAGCATCAGGAGGTTGCCGGTGACATAACATCAACCCCGCTCGACCATTCTCTGCCAAAATGACTTCATAGCCTCTTTCCTCCAAGACAGCACCTATGAGGCCACGGTCTTGGGCATCGTCATCTATGACGAGAATCTTGGCCATATCAGCCGTCTCAAATCCCTCGTGTGTCATGCCATTCGTCCTTCGAGAGAATAGCAGCCTTTGAGTGTTTCATCTAGAAAGTTGGGAAATGAGGGAGGAGCACAGAGGCGACGATCTATGATGCTCCTTCCAAGCTCGGTAGAGCTGATTTTACGTCCTGCGAGTACGCTGGGTGACTCTCGGATGCCCTAACCGGGTAGCATGCGCCATCGGCTCGCGAGATCGTAGCCATAGACCCAGTAATAAAACGTCGTGCCGATCACCGCGTGGGAAACCACCAGAGGCCAGAGCCGGCGATACCGGAGATACAAGAAACTCCACAGGGTTCCGCCGAGTGTCGCCAATAGAAGAATCCAGATGTCGGTCGTGTGAACGGCGCCGAACACGAGCCCATTCACCAGCGATTGGCCGAGCGGATGGAGTGACGGGCAGAGCGTGCATACCCGGCCAAGGAGATAGAATTGAAACAGGGTTTGCTGGAGCAGGGCCCAGGGCAAGTACAAGAGCAGTGCGGTAGGAATGTACGGATGGAGAATCCTTGCTTTGGCTCCAGGCCAATCCGCTCCGTGGTAGCCGATCGCGACGCCGATCATCAGAAAGACCAGCACCACAAGGGCCGTGAGCGCCATGGTGACGAGGACGCCAGGCCACCAGTCCCGACGGCCGACTTTCAGAGGCACTGTGTTCCAGATGTGAGTGCTGGTATAGCGCACATTGAGGAGGACGAGAGCCGAAGCCAGCAACGCGAGCAAGAGATCCACGTAGATCGGTCTGCGGGGAAACAGGGTAAGGAAGGCGGTCGATAACAGGCCCAGGATCAAGAGCTCAACGGCTGCCCTGCGCTGGTATGGCGTATGGAACACTCGCTCGTGTACGACGGCTGAAATGACGCCCATAGAGAGACTCCACGGCCAGATTGATTACCCGCTCGCTTCTTCAGGAAGCTTGAACGTGGATCGATTTATCATTCATCTCGCAGAAGGCTGAAATCAAGGGTAGGGTTGCGGTGCTTGTCGATTGAGGTCATTGCTGTAATTGGGGTATTGTTGCCCGAGCAGAGGGGTGACTCTCCCTGCTGCCCACCTGAACGAGACGCATTTCCTCAATGAACGTTGAATGATGGATTTTCTCTCCCGCGAGGCCACCGTCGCCAAAGCCGGATTCAACCGCTGGCTGGTTCCGCCCGCCGCCATCGCAGTGCACATGTGCATTGGCGAGGTGTATGGATTCAGCGTCTTCAATGTGCCGCTGACGCAGGCTGGCGCAGGCTGGACCATTCCGGAGGTGGGCTGGATTTACTCCATCGCGCTCTTCATGCTCGGCGTGTCGGCGGCGGTGTTTGGAAAGTGGGTGGAACGCAGCGGACCGCGCAAGACGATGGCGGCCAGTTGCGCCTGCTTCTGCGGTGGCCTGCTCATCTCCGCCATCGGTGTGAAGCTAAAGATTCTTTGGCTCCTGTACATCGGGTACGGCGTTATCGGCGGCATCGGCCTTGGGCTCGGCTACATTTCGCCCGTGTCCACGCTGATCAAATGGTTCCCGGACCGGCCCGGCATGTCGACGGGGATGGCGATTATGGGATTTGGCGGCGGCGCTCTCATCGGCGCGCCTCTTGGCGTGAAATTGATGGACCATTTCAAATCAGCCACCTCCGTCGGAGTCGCCGAGGCATTCATCGCCATGGCATTTCTGTATGCGGTCTACATGCTGTTCGGCGCATTCGTCGTCCGCGTCCCGCCCCAGGGCTGGAAGCCGGAAGGCTGGGCGCCGGACGAGCATCTCACACCGATGATGACCCATGCCAACGTCGGCGTCGATATGGCGTGGAAGACACCGCAGTTCTGGTGTCTCTGGGTCGTGCTGTGCATGAACGTCAGCGCCGGCATCGGCATTCTCGGACAGGCCTCAAAGATGTGTTCCGATATGTTCGGCGTCAGCGCGGCCGTCGGTGGCGGCTTTGCGGGTCTGCTGAGCATCTTCAACATGGGTGGCCGCTTCGTGTGGTCATCCGTCTCCGACTACACGGGGCGCAAGACGGTCTATTGCATCTATTTCATCCTCGGCGCGCTCCTGTATTGCGCCATCCCGTGGACGCAGAACATCCAGAACGAAGCGATGTTCGTCGCCGTCACGGCCATCATCATCACCATGTATGGCGGCGGCTTTGCCACGATCCCCGCGTATTTGCGGGACATGTTCGGCACATACCAGGTTGGCGCCATTCACGGACGCCTCATCACCGCTTGGTCCGTCGCCGCGCTGATCGGGCCCAACCTCGTCAATTACATCTCCACCGCCAAGATCGAAGCCGGAGTGCCCACAGCCGAGGCCTACAACTCCACCATGTTCATCATGGCCGGCCTTCTGGTGATCGGCCTCATTGCCAATCTGCTCGTGCGACCGGTGGATTCGAAATACCATCTTGCTGAATTGCCCAAGGTCTAAGCTTATGAAAACCATCGCTCTCGCCATCGCCTGGATGTTGATCGCCGTGCCGCTGGGCTGGGGCGTGTATCAGTCGGTGCAGAAGTCGATGCCTCTTTTCCAGGGGCAGTCAGAGCCTGCTGCGCGAAGCAGGCAAGTGCCATGAAAAGAAGAAAAGGGGGGAAGTGGATTGGACCCTTGAAGATACCGGGAGGGACTATGAGGCTCGCTCATGTGGTCTTAGCTCTTGCCTTGAGTACGTTCGTCAGCGCTTCAGTTGGATGCAGGGATATTGCTGAGACAACACCACCTCCACCTCGAAGCAATATGGTTTTCAAACGAGACCTGTATAAGGGAACAGGGTGTTTGGAATATTCCT
>DASTFK010000217.1:0-5521 GCA_035719945.1 Nitrospira sp. | reverse complement strand
AGGTCATTGTCAGCTGAGAGAGCGCGCCGCGTCCTTGGCGAAGTAGGTCAAAATGAGGTCTGCACCGGCCCGCTTGATGGCTAGAAGCGATTCCAGCATGGCCCGCGATTCGTCTAGCCAGCCAGCCTTGCCGGCCGCCTTGATCATGCTGTATTCGCCGCTCACCTGGTAGGCGGCGACAGGCAGGCTCGTTTGCGCTCGGGCGGCGGCGATGACATCGAGATAGGGCAGCGCGGGTTTCACCATCACGATATCGGCGCCTTCCTCCACGTCAAGCGCAATTTCCCGGAGGGCTTCACGACGGTTCGCCGGGTCCATTTGGTAGGACTGACGATCACCGAACTGGGGAGCGGATCCCGCTGCGTCCCGGAACGGCGCATAAAAACAGGAAGCGAATTTTGCGGCGTACGCCATGATCGGCAGTTCCGGATACCCCGCCCGGTCCAATTCGGACCTGATGGCTGCAACCCGTCCGTCCATCATATCCGACGGCGCGACCATGTCGGCCCCCGATTCGGCATGCGTCTTGGCCATCGCACGCAAACACTCCAGCGTTTCGTCATTCAGGATCCGGCCGTCCTTGACGATGCCGCAATGGCCGTGAGTAGTGTATTCATCAATGCAGACGTCTGTGATGACCAGCAAGCCGGGGACATTGTCTTTCACGGCTTTGATCGCACGCTGGACAATCCCATTCGGGTCATAGCCCGATGTGCCGCGCTCGTCCTTACGATCGGGAATGCCGAACAGCATAACCGCAGGAATGCCCAGCCCGGCCACTTCACCGGCTTCCTTGACCAGCAGATCGATCGACAGTCTGAATTGCCCCGGCATCGAGACAATCTCCCGCCGTTGATCTTTTCCTTCCATGACGAATATGGGATAGATCAAATCGGACGGCGACAGGCGCGTTTCACGCACCATGCGGCGGAACGATTCGTGCTGCCGCAGCCGTCTGAGCCGTTGGATGGGAAAGGCCATGGCTTATTTCCTCGGCAGATTCGTCAGAAACACGACGAGATCGCGCACAGAAATCATCCCGACAAGCTTTCCGTCCCGTGACACGCCCAGGTGGCGCACATGGGCCTGCGCCATCAAATCGTTCGCATCCAACAGCGTCTTGTTCTCCTCGATCATCAGGATCGGCGCAGACATGATCTGCTCGACCGTGGTCTTGTTGGGGTCGCTGCCGGACGCGACGATCCGCCGCAACATATCCGTGTCGGTGAGAATGCCGATGATGTCTTTTTGATTCGTGACGAACAAACTGCCGATACCGCGGTCGCGCATGATGCGCGCAGCAGCCTGCGCATTCGTATCGCGTTCAACCGTGACGAATTTCTCCTTCGGGACCATGAACGATTTCACTGGAACCATGAAGACCTCCTGTACCTGGTAAGAGCGGCCAATGCGGTTATCGAGACGCAGGAACCGCCACGCGAGCCCCTTCGCTGTAGAATCGCACAATGGCCTGGGCCAAGGCCGGCACCGTATTCTCCCCCGGCATGATCGTCACCGGCAATCGAAATTCTTCTGCCGTCCGGGCGGTGATTGGCCCGATGCAGGCAATGGTCGTTTTCGATCCCAGCCGGTGGGCTTCCTCGGCCCCGCCGATCAACTCGACGAAGTTGGACACGGTTGAGGAACTCGTAAACGTGATTACATCAATCGCCCCTGCCAGGATCTGCTCCTTCAGCCGGCTCAAGCCGGATTCGGGAAGCACCGTCCGGTACACGGGGATCACGTCCACTGTGGCTCCCTTGAGCCGCAATTGCTCTGGCAGCATCTCGCGGGCCATCTCGGCGCGCGGAATCAGAATCCTCGTCCCCCGCAGCTCATGCTGGCTCAACGCAGCCACCATGCCTTCAGCCTGATAGTCAGATGGGATGAGATCGGCGGTCAATCCGTAGCGCGTTAGTTCGTCCGCAGTTCTCGGCCCGATGGCTCCAATCTGCAGATGCGCGAGTGCACGCACGTCTCTCCGAGCCTTGTTGAGCCGCTCCATAAAAGGAGCGATTCCGTTGACGCTGGTAAAAACCAGCCAGGAATAGCTCCCCAGCTTCGCGATGGCCTGGTCAAGAGCGTCCCAGCTGGGAGGTGGAACCATCTTGATGGTCGGCGCAATAATCGGTTCGCCGCCGTAGGCCGCCAACAGTCGGACGAATTCTCCAGCCTGTTCCCGGGCGCGGGTGAGCACGATGCGCTTGCCGAACAGCGGCCGCTTCTCGAACCAGTTCAACTGGTCCCGCAGCTTCACGACCTCTCCCACCACGATGACGGTCGGTGGTTCCAGTCCGGCTTCCGCCGTCTTGGAGACGATGTCTCGCAAGGTGCCGATGATGGTGCGTTGCTCTGCCCTCGTTCCCCACCGTACGGCTGCGACAGGCGTCTCGGCCGGTCTTCCGTCTTCGAGCAAACGCGCGACGATCATGGGCAGGGTTTTCATGCCCATCATGAAGACCAGCGTCCCCGACGTTGCTGCCAGCTTCGGCCAATCAATGACGGTCGTGCCTTTGGAGGGATCTTCATGGCCGGTCACCACGGTCATTGTGGAGGCGAGGGTACGATGCGTGACAGGGATGCCTGCGTAGGCGGGGACAGCGACGGCGGCTGTCACGCCCGGCACGACTTCGAACGGCACTCCGGCCGCCGCAACTGCTTCGGCTTCTTCCCCGCCTCGCCCGAAGACGAAGGGATCGCCGCCCTTCAACCGCACCACGACTTGCCCCGCCTGTGCACGCTCGATCAACAACTGATTGATTTCCGTCTGGTCTTGGTACCGGCCGCGACCACGCCGTCCCACATAGATCCGCTCCGCATGGACGGGCGCATGGTCCAGCAGCACCGGATTCGCGAGGTAATCGTACAGGACGACGTCGGCCTGCTCAAGGCATTCCTTGCCCTTGACCGTCAACAGCCCTGGGTCTCCGGGACCTGCACCCACCAGATACACGATGCCGCGACGTGTACGAGTCATGGAGCCGTTCCATAAATTGCCTGGAGGATCCGATCGCCTCCCCGCGCAAGCAACCGCTCAGCAAGCTGGATGCCCATCGAGCGCGGATCATCAGCGGTGCCTGTGACGCGATCGCGGATAACTTCCTTGCCGTCGACGCTGGCCACCAATCCCTCGAGCACGACCTCGGAGCCGGTGATGGTGGCGTGGGCTGCAATCGGGACCTGGCAACCTCCCTGCAATCGGTGCAGTAAGGCGCGTTCGGCCATCACCGTGGTGCGCGTAGGCCCGTGTTCGAGCCTGCTCAGCACTTCGCGCACGAAGGCATCATCGCGTCTACCCTCGATCCCCAATGCGCCCTGACCAATCGCCGGCAGACTGATCTCCGGTGCAAGGTACTCGGTAATTTCCCGTTCCCATCCCAAGCGGCGCAACCCCGCGGCGGCCAGCACGATCGCATCGAACTGTCCCTCGCGCAATTTCCTCAATCGGGTATCCAGGTTGCCCCGCAGCATACTGATTGAAAGATCCGGCCTGGCCTGAAGCAACTGGGCCTGACGCCTGAGACTGCTCGTCCCGACCCTCGCCCTCGGCGGCAAGTCCTTGAAGCGTTTGCCATCGCGACTAATCAGGGCGTCGCGCGCGTCCTCGCGGAACGGGATACAGAGCAGATCCAATCCAGCGGGCAATTCGGTCGGTACATCCTTCATGCTATGGACGGCAAGATCGATTTCGCCTGAGAGCAAGGCGTCTTCGATTTCCTTGACGAACAATCCCTTGCCCCCGATCTTGGCCAGAGGCACGTCGAGGATTTTGTCGCCGGAGGTTTGGATCCGACGCAACGTGACGGTCACGTGGGGGGACAATTCCTGGATCCGGGCTTGTACCCACTCGCTCTGATGAACCGCCAACTTGCTGCCGCGCGTTCCCAGAACCAACGTCGATCGCTTTTGCATCACGCCGGTCATGTCAGCGGTGCGCGTCCGGCTCAGGAGGATAGACCAGCGGAGCATGACGGGCGCCGGGAAGTTTCTCGTCCGCCGATACTGAGGGCGCGAGACTCGTCGCGGCCGACGGCGGGCTGATCGAAGCCGGTTCCATAATCAATGTGCGATAAGAGGACGACACCAGGAGGTAACTGATCAGCCCCAATACCGACAGTAGATAGACCAGCACGTCCCATCGAAATCCGCCCTTCACCCGATAGTCGTAGCCGCAGGAGGGGCAATCCGGCAGCGGATCATGCCCCAAATACGCTTTACGGCATCTGGGACACGTGAACAGCTTCGGGCCTTTCCCTACCAACCCCATGACGTCTCCGCCGGATTACCCGGGCTTGTTTGCGCTCGTTCGGGTCGTCGGCGCTTCGATCTCCTGGTCCTCGGGATTCGAAATCTCAGCGAGATTGAAAAAGCGCCTGGCGGCTTCCACAAACGCCGCCCCGTCCGCCGAAGCCACCTCCGATTTGAGCGTGATCATCGTATTATGGATCAGCTTGTTCACAATGGATGACGCCATGGCCTCGACCAACGCGCGCTCTTGAGGCGCCAGATGCGCGAGACGTCCCAGCACCTTTTCCACTTCGGCCCGCTTGATATCCTCGGCCCGGCTTTTCAACGCCACGATGGTCGGCGTGACCTCCAGCGACTTCAGCCATTGGCGGACGGCGCCGACTTCCTCGATGACCATATGCTCGGCGCGCTCGGCCTCTTGCAGGCGCTCTCCACGATTTTGCTCGACTCGGAACTTGAGGTCGTCGATATCGAAGAGGAACGCGTTGTCGACGTGGCGGACTGCGGGATCAATGTTGCGCGGCACCGAGATGTCGATTAGAAACATGGGCCGATTCATGCGCTGCTTCACCGCTCGCTGCACGTCGTCGCTGCCCACGAGATAATGCGCAGCCCCCGTCGACACCAGCACGATGTCGGCCGCCGCCATTTCTTCACGAAACTGCTCAAAGGGAACGGCCGTCCCGCTGAACCGATCGGCCAGCGCAACCGCATGCTGAGGCGTCCTCGTGGTGACGCGCACGTGCCGCACACCGCTCGCGATGAAATGACGCGCTGCCAGCTTGGCCATTTCGCCGGCCCCCACGAGCAACACGGTCTTGTCCCGGAGATCGGAAAAGATTTTCTTCCCCAGTTCGACGGCAGCGTAGCTGACGGAGACGGCGGTTTCGGCGATCCTCGTATCGGTTCTCACCCGCTTCGCGACCGTAATCGCCTTCTTGACGACTTTATTGAGGATCAGGCCGGTCGTCTTGTGCGTCAACGCCATCTCAAAGGCATCTTTGACCTGTCCGAGGATCTGGGATTCGCCAACCACCATTGAGTCGAGACTGCAGGCCACGCGGAACAGGTGTGCGACGGCGCGGTCACCGGTTTGCCAATACAAATGAGGGGTCAACTGCTCCGATGACACGGACAAGTGGGCGTCAGCCAGAAATTCCTGAATGCGGCCATACCCGGCCTCGAGTTCCTCCACGACCGCATACACTTCGACCCGGTTGCAGGTCGACAACAGCATGCCTTCTTTGATCCCTGAATATGCGCAGAGCCTGGT